>JBDNAQ010000320.1:0-8746 GCA_039768345.1 Flavobacteriaceae bacterium | reverse complement strand
GGAGTCAGTGTAGACTTAGACCGGGCTATAGCAGAAATTGAGTTTGAATACCCGGTTCCATTACAAAGCCTGCAATCCGAATTAAGCGTGAAGACAGACAGGTATACGATCAGTGATGTTCCTTTTGAAACCACCGCTGAAACCAAACCAACTGAATCTATTTCTCCTAATCCGGGCCAGGGATCACTCTTTTATTGCCCAATGCAATGTGAGGGAGATAAGACCTATAATCATCCGGGCGACTGCCCTGTATGCGGTATGGATCTTGTTCCTGTTACTAGTGCGGAATCATCTGAGGCGGATAGCCATAAAAAGCTGGTGAAGAAATTTTGGTGGGCGCTGATCTTTACAATACCTATTTTCATCATCGCCATGAGTGAGATGATACCTTCTAATCCCCTTTATCGGGTATTACCTCAAAATATTTGGAACTGGATCCAGCTATTGCTTTCTATTCCTGTGGTATTTTATTCCTGCTGGATGTTCTTTGAGAGGGCCTTTAGAAGCATTCGGTCATGGAATCTGAATATGTTCACATTGATCGGTATGGGCGCTGGGGTGGCTTGGGTCTTTAGCCTGACTGCTCTTTTATTTCCCGGCATATTTCCAGATCAGTTCAAGTCGGGCTCCGGGGATGTCCATGTTTACTTTGAGGCCGCCACAGTAATACTTACCCTCGTGTTGATGGGGCAGGTCCTGGAGTCGAGGGCACATACTAAAACCACTTCGGCAATACGTGAATTAATCGCCCTCGCACCACAAACAGCCATTCGACTACATAATGGGGTAGAAGAGACTATTATGCTGAGCAATGTACGTAAAGGGGACATTCTTCGCGTTAAACCAGGCCAAAAAATACCTGTCGACGGATTTATTACCAAAGGTCAGGCCAGTGTGGATGAATCCATGATCTCCGGAGAACCCATCCCTTTGGAAAAAATGTTAAACGACCCGGTTATTAGCGGAACCATAAATGGGAATACTACATTTCTAATGCAGGCCGAAAAAGTGGGCTCGGATACCTTGCTGGCACATATCATTGAAATGGTCAACGAGGCGAGCAGGAGCAGGGCACCTATACAAAGCCTTGCCGATCGTATTTCGGGATATTTTGTACCTGCTGTGGTGATCATTGCGATAATCACATTTCTGGTATGGTCGGTTTGGGGTCCTTATCCTGCCTATGTATATGGGTTGGTAAATGCTCTGGCAGTGCTTATCATTGCCTGTCCTTGTGCGCTGGGCCTGGCAACTCCTATGTCTGTTATGGTTGGTATCGGTAAGGGAGCAACCAGTGGTATTTTGTTCCGCAATGCAACTGCGCTTCAGGAGCTGAGTAAAATCACCACCCTGGTGGTCGATAAAACAGGAACCCTCACTGAAGGAAAACCGAGTGTAGCCGGTATACTGTCTCTCGATAAGGGAATTAACCAACAAGAGCTCATTCGTTATGCCGCGGCCCTGAACCACAACAGTGAACATCCCTTGGCAGAAGCTACAGTGAATTACGCCCATGAAAAAGGAATTAAAAGTACTGAAGTAGAAAATTTCAAGGCCCTCGCCGGACAAGGCGTAGCAGGAATAATAGAGCGTCTGCCGGTATTGTTGGGTAACAAGTCGTTGATCGATACTGAATGTGGAGGACTATCCGAAAGTATTGAGGAACAAGCCGATGTTTATCAGCGTGAAGGAAAAACCGTGACCTATATCGCAATACAAAAAAAGGTTGTAGGAATGGTGGTATACCAGGATAGCATAAAGGGCAACAGCAAAGAAGTAATTAAAGAGTTTCACGAGAAAGGGATCGATGTTATTATGTTAACAGGTGATAACGACCTAACAGCTGGTTTTATAGCCCGTCAGCTTGGAATTTCGGACTATAAAGCAAGTCTTATGCCTGCTGATAAATTAGATGAGGTAGTACGATTACGAAATACAGGTAGAATTGTGGCCATGGCGGGCGATGGGATTAATGATGCTCCGGCACTGGCCAGCAGCGATGTCGGTATTGCCATGGGAACCGGTACAGATGTAGCCATAGAAAGCGCAGATATTACTCTGGTGAAAGGGAATCTCAAGGGAATTATCAGGGCCTATAATTTGAGTCATTCTGTGATGAAGAACATTCGGCAGAATTTGTTTTTTGCCCTGATATACAATGTTTTAGGTGTACCAATTGCCGCAGGTCTGCTCTATCCGATCTTCGGCATCCTCTTATCGCCAATGATCGCTGCGGCTGCCATGAGTTTCAGTTCGGTATCGGTTATTGCAAATGCGCTCAGGTTGCGATCTACAACTTTAGATCGATAAGGCACTGCAGCATCTTTTCGAAAAAGATACCATTTCTACGAACCAAAGCTTCAAAATTGTTAATTTAAGTGCCCGGTGAGATCAGACTGGTCTCGTTGGTTCTTTCCGGTAATGGATACTGGCTAGACGAATTAAATTGTCATAAGCTCTGCTATGAAAACTATTAGCCCCTCGGAAATTATTACCAAAATGGAAAAAACGGGATTGGTGCCTGTTTTTAATCATGCCGATGCCGAGACGGCCGCCGAGGTATTGATCAACTCCTATGAAGCCGGGATAAGGGTTTTTGAATTTACCAATCGAGGAGATAATGCTCTTGAAGTTTTTAAGCATCTTGCTGAGATATCTTCTACGAGGGAAGACCTTGTTCTGGGAATCGGAACTATCTGGACTCCCGAAATGGCAGAACGATTCCTGGATGCGGGTGCTCAGTTCATAGTTTCTCCTGCCCTTTTGCCCGAAATCGCTTACAGTATGAACAAAAGAAAAATTTTATGGGTTCCCGGATGCGGTACTATCACTGAAGTGAACACGGCTATAAAACTTGGCGCCTTGCTTGTGAAAATATTTCCGGGCAATGTACTGGGTGCTTCATTCGCAAGTGCTGTTAGATCTGTCTTGCCCAATGTGAAAATCATGCCCACAGGAGGGGTTAAACCCACCGCAGAAAATTTGAGCGAATGGTTCGGTGCAGGGGTGAATTGTGTAGGTATGGGATCTCAACTTTTTTCACCTAAACTGATAGAAAAGGCCAAATTTGAGCAGCTACAGGAGGAGATAGCCGATGTACTCTCGCTGCTTCGCTCTGTTCGGGATAAAGTGTAGCAAAGTATGAAAAGAGTTCTATCACGTTTCCACAGGTATTTGGCAATGGTTATTTGGTTCTCCGTAATTTATGGTTGTAGTGGGCAACCTGATCTTCTTGAAGGCAAGTTGGAAACCATCAATCATGAAACCTTAAAATATTATTTGTATTTCCCGGAGGATTATAAGCAGGAAACTAATAAAGATTACCCCCTACTACTATTTCTTCATGGTGGTGGTGAGGCAGGAGGGACACTTCAAAACCTACAGACTGGCGGACCTCCGAAGATGATTGTTGAAGGAAAACAATTCCCATTTCTTATTCTGGCTCCACAGCACCCTGATAAAAGGCTATTTTGGAATACAAGGGCGGTGATGCAATTGCTGGAACATGTGCTCCAGGAACACAGGATTGATAGAAACAGAGTTTACCTTTCGGGTCTGAGTCGAGGTGGTACTGCTGCCTGGGAATTGGCGGTACAGTATCCTGATGCTTTTGCAGCAATGGCAGTTGTATGTGGCATGACACCTCTTCCATATGCTTCCTGGATCAACAAAAAAATGCCCATATGGGTATTTCACGGGCAAGAAGATCACATAATCGATGTTGAGGAATCGGAGGAGATGGTGAATAAATTGAGGCAAATGGGATATGAGGTTAAATTTACCAAATACGCCGCTGTTGGGCACGAGGCATGGCACCTGGCTTACGAGAACGATTCCTTGTATAACTGGTTTACAAGGCAAAGCTTAAAAGAATAGTAATGCGGAACAAAATAATGGTTCTGATAGTCCTGTTGTCTGGCATGCTCTCCTTGATATTGCTCGTCCTTGGTAAAGTCCAGGAAATGGGACCACTTCTGGTCTTATTTCTTATTCTCGTGGCTATAGTGATCCGTAAACATCCTGTTTTAGGGGGTTTTGCCTATACAGTCTGGATATTTGCCGCGGTCACGGCTTCGCTTTACTATCCTGAATTTTTTAGTAAGATCGGGAACTTCGATCTAAAAAAGCTCATTGTACCCCTATTGATGGTAATAATGTTTGGTATGGGTACAGCAATGAGTTTAAAAGATTTCAGGGGTGTTATTCAAATGCCGAAAGGTGTTATGGTAGGGATCGTTTGTCAGTTCACGATAATGCCATTTGTCGGCTATGGATTGGCAAGGCTCTTTAGCTTCCCCCCTGAGATCGCCGCCGGTATTATCCTGGTGGGGAGTTCACCCAGCGGGCTTGCATCGAATGTTATGGCTTTTATCTCCAGGGCAAATCTGGCTTTATCGCTTACTTTAACCGCAGTCGCAACCCTTTTGGCACCGATTGCTACACCTTTTTTAATGCAGCTTCTCGCTGATGAACTGGTACCCATAGACTTTTTGGCCATGCTTTGGAGCATCATAAAAATTGTTATCCTGCCCATCATCGCAGGATTAATATTTAACCGTTTCGCCCATGGTCGATTTGTTTGGCTCGATAAGGCCATGCCATTGGTTTCAATGGCGGGTATTGCCATAATTATTACTATAATTACCGCAGCAGGAAGGGATGCCCTGCTTGCAATTGGGCTTACGCTGGTTCTGGCTGTTATTTTACACAATGCTGCCGGATATTTCTTTGGCTATTGGGGAAGCCGACTGGTAGGACTCGATCAAAGGTCGGCCAGGACGGTTGCCTTTGAAGTAGGAATGCAAAACGCCGGACTGGCATCTGGTATTGCCTTAGAAATGGGCAGGGTGGCCACAATGGGGCTGGCCCCTGCGGTTTTCGGCCCAATGATGAATATTTCCGGTTCTTCCCTGGCGACATGGTGGCGTGGAAGATCGATAAATACTGATGAAGATAAAGAGACTCAAAAAGAACACATATGAAATGGAGTTTGTTTATAATATTACTTGGAGGTATAGCCAATGGAGTAGAGGCCCAGGTGAGTAACGCATCACGAAATGAAATAGATTCCCGTTCAAAACGAAATATCATCTTCATTTTGACAGACGACCATCGTTACGACTATATGGGCTTTACCAATAAAGTACCGTGGCTAAAGACCCCTAATCTTGATCGGCTTGCGAAAGAAGGAGCATATTTTCCAAATGCCTTTGTGACCACTTCACTTTGTTCTCCAAGTCGGGCTTCCATCCTCACCGGACTATATTCCCATCAGCATACCATCGTGGATAATCATGCCCCGGACCCTGGTAATCTGACTTATTTTCCACAGTATCTCCAAGAAGCGGGTTATCAAACTTCCTTTTTTGGCAAATGGCATATGGGCGATGCCAAGGATGATCCCAGGCCAGGTTTCGATCATTGGGAAAGTTTTAAGGGGCAAGGGGTGTATTATAATCCCGTTCTCAACATCAATGGAAGACAAGAGGCCTACCAGGATTCGACATATATTACCGATCTGCTTACAGACCATGCCATCGACTGGCTTGATAAACGAGGGAAAGACAAACCTTTTTTCCTTTATCTGTCTCATAAAGCCGTACATGCAGCTTTTAAACCTGCCAAAAGACATAAAGGAATGTATAGGGGAAGAAAAATTGAATTACCCTCAACTTATTATCAAACCAAAACCGGTGAATACAAAGACCTAAAATGGCCACAATGGGTAGCAGATCAGCGCGTAAGTTGGCATGGAGTCGATTATATGTACCACGGGAACGGGGAACTGCAGGAATTGGTGGTTGATTATTGCGAAACATTGATGGGGGTAGACGACAGTGTTGGTAAGATTCTGGAATACCTGGAAAAAGAGGGATTAGCCCAGTCTACACTGATAATTTATATGGGCGATAATGGTTTTAGCTGGGGAGAGCATGGATTGATCGACAAAAGGCACTTCTACGAGGAATCTGTAAAAGTTCCCATGTTGCTGAGATGCCCTGAGTTAGTTGAGGGCAAGCAGGTAATTACTCAGATGGTTCAGAATATCGATGTGGCGCCTACTATTCTCGATGTGGCGGGCATCGATCCTCCCAAACATATGGGGGGTGTCTCGATGATCCCAACACTAAAGAAGGAGGATATGATCAAATCAAGAGAGGCGATCTTTTATGAATACTATTGGGAATACGATTTCCCGATGACCCCAACGGTTTTTGGAATGCGTACAGATCGCTATAAATATATAAGGTATCATGGGATCTGGGACCGGAACGAATTATACGATCTGAAAGAAGATCCTGCTGAACAATACAATCTTATCGGGGATCCAAATTTGCAGGAGGAAGCTAAATCGATGTCTATTGCGCTGTATCGATGGCTCGAAGAGACCGGCGGTATGCAAATCCCTCTTAAAAAGACCGTTAAATACCGTTTCGGTGACTTTAAACATCAAAATGAGTATTGAGTACAGCGCCATAAGAGCTTGTGTTGTAAATTAGCTTTTTGTTTTAACGGAGATATCAATTGAGAATAATGGATGTAAAAAAAGGATTTTTATGGCTGAGTCTGGCTGTATTGATCATATCCTGCAAGGAGTCTGAAAAGCCAGAGCAGGCTCATAAGTACACCAATGCACTTATTGAAGAAACCAGCCCATATCTGCTGCAACATGCACATAACCCAGTGAACTGGAGAGCCTGGAGCCCCGAGGCATTGGAGGAGGCCAGGGCTGAGGATAAACTGGTGCTGGTGAGTATCGGGTATTCTTCCTGTCATTGGTGTCATGTGATGGAAGAAGAAACCTTTGAAGATGAAAATATCGCCGCCTTAATGAATGAGAGTTTTATCAACATCAAAGTGGACCGTGAGGAACGTCCTGATGTGGACCAGGTATATATGACGGCTCTTCAGCTGATCAAAGGCAGTGGAGGCTGGCCTTTAAATGTAATAACACTGCCCGACGGTAAGCCGCTTTACGGGGGAACTTATCACACCAATGCCCAATGGAAGAAGGTTATTACCGAGATCAGCAAAATGTACCGTGAGGATCCTATCAGGGCCCGGGAATATGCCGAAAGGGTAGCAGCAGGTGTTCAGGAAGTCAATTTGATCCAGTTCGATGAAAATAGGGCTGAGTTAAAAAAAGAACTCCTGGAAGAAGGTCTGGCAAAATGGAGACCGGTTTGGGACAAGGAATGGGGAGGTAATCAGGGAAGACAAAAATTTGCACTTCCCTCTAATCAAAATTTCCTGCTAGACTACGGAATACTTGCCGACAATCCGGAAGTGATGGAACATGTTGAGAAAACCCTCGATAAGATAGCATTGGGAGGAATTTATGATCATATCGGCGGAGGATTTTTCAGATATAGTACAGATCCCTACTGGAAGGTACCTCATTTCGAAAAAATGCTTTACGATAATGCCCAGCTATTGGGCTTGTACGCCAGGGCTTTTAGGCAATTTAAAAGGGCAGAATATAAAGAGCTGGTGTATGAAACCTTTGAATTTATAGAAAGGGAGATGAAAAACCCTGGTGGGGGATATTATTCTGCTATTGATGCCGATAGTGAAGGGGAGGAAGGCAAATTTTATATCTGGACAGAGGAAGAACTTCAAAAAGTATTAGGCTCGGACTTTGATCTGTTTGCGGAATACTTCGCAATACAGCCGGGTAAGGCCTGGGAGGATGGCAATTATGTTTTACACAAACTGGAAATCGATTTCGACTTTGCAGCCAAACATTCTCTAAATATTAAAGAATTCAAAACCCGTGTGCAATCCTGGAAGGAAGAATTGCTCCAGGCCAGGCAAGAAAGGATCCGCCCCGGTCTCGATGATAAGATCATCACATCCTGGAATGCTTTGTTGATCCAGGCTTTGTCTGAAGCCTATAAAAGTTTTGGTGATGAAAAGTTTCTTACGGCGGCAGAATCGTCTTTCCAATTCCTCATCGAGAAAAGTTTTGATGGTGAATATCTGATCCATTCATACAAGGAGAACAGCAGAAAGATCGACGGCTTCCTCGACGATTACACCTATTTCACCGCGGCAGCAATTTCTTTGTACGAGATTACCACAAAACCTGAGTACCTGGATTGGGCTCAAAAATTAAATGACATCGTCAACAGGGAATTCAGGGATGATAATTCTCCACTTTACCGGTACAAACGCAATAGTGATCTGATTTCCAAAATCGTAAAGATCAACGATGGGGTAATGCCCTCACCTAATGCAACGCTGTTCAGGAATCAGTTGAAATTAGGCCATATTCTTTACGATACCACTGCGCTCCGATCGGTAGAATCGGCTGTCGAACTTGTAATTCCGGCCTTCGTTGAAGACGGGTCTAACTATACAGAATGGGGCAGCTTGCTGTTGAACAAGACTTTTGCTTATTACGAGATCGCGGTCGTGGGAAGTGAGGCGTTATCGGTGGCAGCTGAACTACAGACAAAATTCCTGCCAAATGCTTTGGTGGTGGCGAGTACCGGTCCGAGCGATCTACCGCTTTTCAAGGATCGATATTTCGAGGACGAGACGTATATTTTTGTCTGCCAGAATAATAGCTGTAAATTACCAACTACTTCTGTTGAGGATGCTCTTGGGCAACTAGATCGTCCTTAGCCACAGCTGAACGAATCTCGATAAACTGGAGGAAATCATTATTCTTGGCAACTACGATATACTCGGAGTTCCCAATGGTGATCATGGCCATATCTTTTACATCTCCTGGGGCAAACAG
>JBDNAQ010000041.1:0-5360 GCA_039768345.1 Flavobacteriaceae bacterium | reverse complement strand
TGATCAGGGCAAATAACAGAGCGTACTACGGGCAGGAATTGTCTAACCTGATTATCAGGGCCGATGTATCAGGGCGGACAATCAGGCTAAAGGATGTGGCCGTTGTACGAGATCGTTTTGCAGAAACACCCAATGCCTCCTATTTTAACGGAGATCTTTCTGTCAATACAACTATTACCAGTACGAATACCGAAGACCTTATTTCCTCGGCAGAGAAAGTAAAGGTATATATAGAGGATTTTAACCAGAAGTACAATAACGTTCAGTTGAACGTAGTGAGAGATCTATCTAATACACTCACCCAGCGAACGGAACTTCTGACAGAAAATGCCATTTTAGGAATGATCCTGGTACTTATTTTCCTGTCACTATTTCTAAATACACGATTAGCCTTTTGGGTGGCCTTTGGCCTCCCGATCTCCTTCTTAGGGATGTTCGTTTTCGCTCCATTTTTCGGTGTGACTATCAATGTGCTATCGCTGTTCGGGATGATCATAGTGATCGGGATCCTCGTAGATGATGGGATCGTGATTGCAGAAAATATATACCAGCATTACGAAAGGGGTAAAAGCCCGATCAGGGCGGCTATAGACGGTACCATGGAGGTTATTCCCCCCATAGTTACAGCGATTTTGACCACTATTCTCGCTTTTTCCATCTTTTTCTTCCTCGATGGCAGGATAGGGGAGTTCTTTGCAGAAGCATCGGTGATTGTGGTTTTAACCCTGGTGGTATCACTGGTCGAAGCACTTATCATATTACCGGCCCACCTTGCTAATTCTAAAGCGCTACAGCCAAAGGATAAAGGCCCAAAGAAAGGCATAGCACTAATCTTTGCTAAACTGCGCGTTTTTAATCAATGGGGCGATAGTATAATGATGTACATGCGCGAGAACTGGTATAGCCCCACCTTGCGGTTTGCGCTTAAATACAAGATGCTCACCTTTTCCTTTTTTGTCATGGCTCTTATATTAACTTTTGGGTCCATAGGCGGAGGCATCATCAGAACCGCTTTCTTTCCCAGAATTGCCAGTGATAGGGTTGCTATTGAACTTCTTATGCCTAATGGCACGAATGAGAAGGTAACGGACTCTATAATAAGCATGATCGAGGATAAAGCACAAATTGTCAATAAGGAACTTACTACAAAGTACCTGGGCGGTACCGATAAGGTACTTTTTGAGAATATGATTAAAAACCTGGGCCCCGGATCTTCGGCGGCAACCCTGGTCATCAATCTCCTGCCGGGAGAGGAGCGCCCGGATGAGATTAGAGCCGATATGGTTACCACGAGGTTGAGGGAGCTGGTCGGACCTGTAATTGGTGTGGAAAGTCTTGTTTATGGATCCGGTGGTAATTTTGGTGGCGATCCGGTTTCGGTATCGCTGTTGGGAAATAATATTGCCGAGTTAAAACAAGCCAAGACCGAACTGAAAGCGGCTATGGTGAATAATGCTCTATTGAAGGATGTGGCAGACAATGATCCTGCCGGTATAAAAGAGATCCGTTTGGAACTTAAAGATAATGCCTACCTGTTAGGGCTGGATTTGAGAAATGTGATGAACCAGGTTCGTTCCGGATTCTTTGGAGCTTCTGTTCAAAGGTTTCAACGCGGACAAGATGAGATCAGAGTCTGGGTACGCTATGACCGGGAGAACAGATCGTCTATTACTAATCTGGATGAAATGCGCATTGTAACACCATCCGGCAGCCGCGTACCGCTCTCCGAAATAGCAGATTACACTATAGAAAGAGGTGAAGTGGCGATCAACCATCTTGATGGGCGGCGCGAAATCCAGATCACTTCTGATTTACAAAATCCCCAGGAGACCAGCGCTACAGATATATTAGCCTGGATCAGGAATGATGTGATGCCAGACATTCAGTCAAAATACCCTACCATAACACCTTCGTACGAGGGTCAGAATCGGGAGGCCGGTAAGTTGATAGGATCATTGAGAGTTGCGGGCCTAACGGTTCTTATTCTGATCTATATCTCTATTGCCTTTACCTTCCGCAGCATGAGTCAGCCTTTGATGTTGCTGCTCCTGGTTCCTTTTAGTTTAACCGCAGTTGCCTGGGGCCATTGGATTCATGGGTTTCCCATCAACATACTTTCTGTTTTAGGTATAATTGCCTTGATTGGGATCATGGTAAATGACGGACTGGTGTTGATCAGTAGATTTAACACCAATCTGAGGAGTGGTATGATGTTCGACAATGCGCTATTCGAAGCTGGAAGATCGCGTTTCAGGGCAATATTTCTGACTTCCCTGACCACCGTCGCTGGCTTGGCCCCGCTCCTCCTTGAAAAAAGCAGACAGGCCCAATTTTTAAAACCCATGGCTCTTTCAATTGCCTATGGAATTGCTTTCGCCACCTTCCTTACACTTATCATGCTTCCAATTTTCCTTGCTTTTAGTAACAAGCTTAAAGTGGGTACCAAATGGCTCAAGACGGGGCATGTGATTACCAAAGAAGAAGTAGAAAGGGCGATCAAAGAACAAATTGAGGAAATGCACCTGGAAACAGAAACCAATGTCATTGATCTGGAAGAGGATAAAGTCCGAACAAAAACTGTCCCAGCCAGGGAATTAGAAAGTAAAGAATCATGAACATCCAAAAATTAATCAGGGGGGCGCTTATCCTGTCATTCGGGATTGCAGCGGCCCAGCAACCTCTATTGACTAAAGAAGAAGCCATCAATAAGGCCCTGGACGCAAATTTTGGAATACTCGTTGCTCGTAATGAGGTTCAAATTGCCGATAACAACCAAAACATCCTTAATTCAGGATATCTGCCTGTTCTCTCCGGAACGGCAGGAGCCAACTATAACCGGGATGATTCTACCATAGAATTTCCGGGACAAGTGGATGAAGACGGAAATCCCAGGCCGGATCTGGAAATCAACCAGGCAGAAGCCCAGCGGTACAATGCCGGTGTAAACCTCGATTATACGCTCTTCGACGGGATGGGACGCTTGTATAATTACAGGATCCTGAAAGAACAGTATAATTTGAGTGAATTACAGGCCCGGCAGACCATTGAGCTCACTATCGTTGAGTTGATGAGTGTCTATTATGAGGTGGCCCGTTTAACGGAAAACGAAAATGTTCAGCAACAAGCTTTAGACATCTCCAAAGATCGGATCACGCGTTTGGAATACGCTTTCGAATACGGGCAGGCCACGAAGCTAGACATATTGAATGCCGAGGTAGACCTTACTAACGACAGTATTAATCTTCTCAATACCCAACGGCTCCTAAAAAATACCAAACGTGACCTTAATGTTGTGCTGAACCGTGATCTCACACATAGTTTTGAAGTAGATACCACAGTGCAATTCCTGCCGGAGCTCGAGATCGATGCCATGTTGGAATCAGCATCGGCCAATAATGTAACCGTGCTTCAGACTATAAGCAATCTTGCCATTAACGAATACGATATTAAGGTTAGCAAGTCTGGCTATCTGCCCAGGGTAGGCTTATTAGGCTCTTATGGTTGGAATCTTAATCAAAGTGCCGCTTCGGCCTTTTTTCCAGGAGTAAATAATGAAACCTTCAGCTTTGGTTTGGGGGCCAGTCTTACCTGGAATCTTTTCGATGGCGGAGCAACTATTACCAGGGTGAAGAATGCCAAGATCGCTTATAAGAATCAGCAATTGATTAAGAACCAGGTACTTTTGGAGGTAGACCGGGATATCCTGAATGCTCTTGAGACTTATGAGAACAGACTTGAGATCTATGATATCCAAGAACAGGCGGTGGTCACCAATCAGAGTAATTTTGAACGATCCCAGGAACAGTTTCAATTAGGACGGATAACCTCCATCCAGTTCCGACAGGCGCAGATCGACCTGCTCAATGCACAGACGGTGAAAAACCTGGCCAAGTACGACGCCAAACTTGCAGAAGTGCAATTGCTGCAGCTTACCGGTCAGATCCTTAATGTTGACCTTTAAGAATGTACGAACATTTTTTCCAATGCCCCTATTGTTGGGAGGAGATCTCCATGCTGCTAGACCCATCCCTGGCGAAGCAATCCTATGTAGAGGACTGTGAGGTATGTTGCAATCCGATAGAGATAAGGGTTCATTTTACTGATAGCGAACTTACCGCCTTCGATAACAGTGTTATGGAATAGAAACAGACCGTTTATGTCTGGAAGGTTTTTTGATAGGGCACTAGTCTACATTACAATATCATTCACCCAATTATAGGGTTCAGGAATATCTTCATCGTCGATGAGTTGACGGATATCGATCTCTATACCCCGACTGAGATCTGTGATAGGCACATCGTTAGGTCCTCCTTCAAAAGGATTTTCCGTATTCTCCCCAATGGCCTCCATGGTATGAAATACCCAGGAGATCAGCGCACTAAACGGGATTGAAAACCATACAAAATGTTTACCTATGAATAGTTGCAGCCTTTGTGTGAAATCGAAATAAGCAGGATTCTCGTTCATGTATACCACAATTTTTTTTCCGATGACCTCAAATCCCTCCATGATGCCAAAAGGGAGCAATAGAATAAAGATCCAGACGAAAATGTAATTCAGGGTTGCAAATTGCCGGGGGTAGGGAAAGTTCTTTATCCTTTCGCTTTTGCCTTGGAGGGAATAAAACTCAACCAGCATATTGGCCATTTCCATATGACGGAAATCCTCAATAAGTCCCTCGTCCATCAATTCCCTTAAACGACTGGACTGCTTGCCCAGTAACTGGGATGCCCAATTACCCTTTGCAAAAATCTCCAGGCGTTCTGCTTCAGATAAATAAGGGGTGATCACTTCTTCTATCGGAACACTGTCTTCGTAGACCGTATACTGGGATTCTCTGAATTCCTTATTAGATAATGCGGTTTTCAAATGCATTTCCCAGGGCCTGTCCATTCGCATCTGATAGCGCAAGGCTGTAAGCCAGGCCACGTGCCGGTAGACCAATTCCCTATGGATAAGCCTCAATTCGTCCTGAGAAACTGATTTTTTTGCGTGGGTATTTGTTATAAAATCTTTGACCATGATGGTCCATGAGCGCGATGCATTCACAATTCCACCCCAGATTTTTCGTGCTTCCCATAAGCGGTCATAAGACGCATTGTTCTTAAAACTGATTATAAAGGCTACCGCTATACCTAAAACGCTGATGGGAAGCCATGGTACGTGCAGCCATTTCATCCGAAGTATATCGAACATAACCACAGGAATTGTAGCGACCATTAAGAATATGAAAATATGTCGTCGGGTCCACCGGAGGACAGCGCGAATAGGAAAAATTCGGCGTATATACATAGTTTATGATGTTATGTGGGTAAGATACGAAATAGTGGAAAGTTGAAAGTTGTAAATCCTGACAAGCT
>JBDNAQ010000319.1:0-2637 GCA_039768345.1 Flavobacteriaceae bacterium | reverse complement strand
TTTATCCCAGGAATCGGGTTGGCTAACCGGTAAAATGAAAATCATATTATTCCTATCATTGCTATAAACAAACCGCCCGGTCAGATAACACCAAAATCAGTTTTTTATAAAGTAGGTGGGTACAAAAGGCAGTTCAAGGATCTCAATTAGGCTACCATCTTCTGAAATGACCATTATTCCACCATCAAAGGATGAATCTCCAGTAACTTCCGCAAATCCTCTAAAAAATAGCCGCTTTTCCGAGTTAAATCCGAAAGCTGTCGGGTTAATATCCCGCCCGATTTGCAGTATTACCGTTTCCCTCAGGCTGAGAATATCCAAAATCTGATTTTGGTTATTCGCAAAATCATAAATAGCCGGTGTAAATAGTACCGGTGCAGGTTGCACAAGCGCGCTTTGATAATACAGTTTGTCTTCGACCAGATAAGCATTCATTGGACCAGGCTGGAAGAATTCATTGATTATAAAAGAATCTGATTCTAAAAGATCCATGTTGGCAATCGAATAGACCTCTTTTTTGAAAACACCCTGGTTCCCCAGAAAAAGAACAAAATTACCCATATCATCTATGAGGAAAGATGGAGTCTCATCCAAAAAATCGAAACTGGTAACTATAGAAAAATCTACCGTATTAAAAACAACCAAATGGTATCGATCGTTATTATCCAGATAAGACGCAAAGAGTCTTTGATTGAAATAAAGGGGCTCCTGGGTATCAAAGACATTAGATGCCAGGGGTGTATCGACAAAAGCTTCTGTTACGGCATCCAGTACTCGAACTCCAAATTCCCCTGAGCCCCTGGGACTGTAATAACCAATAAGGATCTCGCTTTCTGTATTGGCGCCCCAAATCACAGAACGCTCACTAGATTCTGAAATAAAATTCTCGAATGTAGAAACACTATTGTTTTGAACGTTTTTTTGTAAAAGTGAAAAATCACCTTCGAAAAAACTGAAAAAGGAGAGCACCTCGGATACCTGTTTCAAGCCAATGTAGAAACGATCCAGATCATTTTCCTGCGTAAGATTCGCCGCAGAACCTGATTCCATATCAGAATCATAATTGTACAGGAAAATGTTCTCAAAATCTTCCCCGATACATTGAAAATCGGGAATACTCTGTTCGTTTTCCTGTTCCTGCTCAGCTGAATCATCGTTCGAACACCCCCAAATAAGCAGCCCGAGGAACACCGACCAAAATATTATCCTGGAGTTCATGCAACTTTTTTCTAAAGATACGTAAAATAAGAACTTCACGGTGGAGCACGAGTTAAGCCAGTGCGCACCGCTCTATGAGAATTGTTTGTATATTAATTCGATCATGAACAGATCTTTCATTTGAGGATATTAAGTTTGTTACTAGTGTAGAATATGAATACTCAATACAGATGTTGTATAAATTAAATCTCGAAAATATATTATTTCTCGATATTGAGACCGTACCAGAATCCGAGGATTATAATAGTATAGACGAGGCTAAAAAGCAATTATGGGAACAGAAATCTCAATACAAGCGGGGGGAGGAATACACGGCCGAAGAATTCTATGACAGGGCCGGGATCTGGGCAGAATTCGGCAAAGTGGTTTGTATTTCCGTAGGTTTCTTTAATGTTAAGCCCAATTTCAGGAACCTGAGGATAAAATCGTTTCATGGTGAGGAAAAAAGCATTCTAAAAGCCTTTAAATCACTTTTAAACGACCATTTTAGCGGCCCGAAAAATTTGCTTTGTGCCCATAATGGTAAGGAATTTGATTTTCCCTATCTCGCCCGGCGAATGCTTATCCATGGTATGAAACTCCCTTACAAACTGGATCTTTTCGGAAAAAAGCCCTGGGAAGTCCCCCATTTGGACACTATGGAGTTGTGGAAGTTCGGAGATTACAAGCACTATACTTCATTGAAGTTACTCGCCCACATACTGGGGATACCCTCGCCCAAGGAAGACATGGATGGTAGTATGGTACGCGAGGTATACTATAAAGACAAAGATATCGACCGGATTGTAACCTATTGCGAGTTGGATGTGATCACACTGGCCCAGGTATTTTTAAAGCTAAGAGGTGAAGAACTCCTCAACGAAAAAGAAATTACAAAAGTTGTATGAGCAGTAAGTCGCGCTTTGGCTTTCGAGCTAAAGGATATTCAGCTTTAATTGGATGTAGACCGGGAAGTGATCGCTATATCCCCCCTTGTATTTACGGCCTATATAGGTCCGGAATGGATTTCCCCTGAATTTTCCTTTCCATTCGGTAAGGAAATGTTCATCAAAAATATTGGCATGGGCAAAACTATGCGTCCCTTGTTCGAAATCGAAAAAACTATGTGAAACTAAAATCTGATCGAATAATGACCAGCTTCGCTTATAATTTGCACTGCCACGATCGGGTGTTATCAGTTTCTCCATAGGGTTGTATAGTTCTTTGGTTTCCACCAGATGCTTTATACTGCTGTCCGCAGGGCCGTCGTTAAAATCACCCATGATCAGATAATTAAGGTGTTCATGTTCTTTTTCAAGTCTGGCCATATACCTGATTATGGTATTCGCTGCTTCGATTCGTTTTGCGGAGGTCTCTTCTTCCCCTTTCCTTCTGGAGGGCCAATGATTCACAAAAACATGCATCGCCTCTCCGTTTAGC
>JBDNAQ010000318.1:0-7685 GCA_039768345.1 Flavobacteriaceae bacterium | reverse complement strand
TCTTTCTCTTTTGGATTTCTGGAGTTGTCGTCCATATCGGCTCCTGGGCCATTTTCCGCGTCGAACTCTTCTCCAAAATAATGGAGAATGAACTTTCTTCTTGAAATAGAAGTTTCTGCATAGGCGACAATTTCCTGCAGAAGCGCATTCCCGATCTCCTGTTCAGCAACTGGTTTGCCAGACATAAATTTCTCGAGCTTCTCGACATCTTTATAAGAGTAAAATGCCAAACAATGACCTTCTCCCCCGTCCCGGCCGGCCCGGCCAGTTTCCTGATAATAACTTTCGATACTCTTGGGAATATCGTGATGGATTACATACCTGACATCGGGTTTGTCGATTCCCATGCCAAATGCGATAGTGGCTACCACAATATCCACCTCCTCCATAAGGAACATATCCTGATACCTTGAACGTGTCTTGCCATCGAAGCCCGCATGGTAAGGAACAGCACTAACCCCGTTCACCTGCAGCACCCGGGCGAGTTCCTCTACGCGTTTCCTGCTCAGGCAATAGATGATTCCTGACTTACCCGCATTCTTCTTAACGAATCGGATGATATCTGCATCTACATTGGCCGTTTTCGGCCGTACTTCATAAAAAAGATTAGGCCGGTTGAATGAAGCTTTAAACACCTTAGCTTCCTGTATAACAAGGTTTTTGAGGATATCTTCCTGTACTTTAGGTGTGGCCGTGGCCGTAAGTGCAATGATCGGAATATCATCGCCTAATCGATTGATAATACTGCGCAAATTCCGGTATTCCGGCCTGAAATCGTGACCCCATTCCGAAATACAGTGAGCTTCATCAATAGCCACAAATGAAAGTTCAACTGATCTGAGAAAATCAACATATTCTCCTTTGGTAAGTGATTCCGGCGCCACATAAAGCAGCTTCGTAACACCATTTTTTATATCCTCCTTTACCTCTTTTACCTGTGATTTTGTAAGTGAAGAATTCAAAACATGTGCAATTCCTATTTCGGACGAAACCCCGCGGATGGCATCTACCTGGTTTTTCATCAAGGCGATAAGGGGAGAGACAACTATAGCGGTACCATCTTTGATCAAGGCCGGCAATTGGTAACAAAGTGATTTTCCGCCGCCGGTAGGCATAATAACAAATGAATTTTTTCCTTTTATTACATTGGTGATCACATCTTCCTGCAGGCCTTTGAATTTTGAAAATCCAAAATACTTTTTGAGTGAAGCACGTAAATCAATCTCCTTCAATTCCATTCCCTATATATAAAAGCCCGGTACTCCGATTCCCGGGAGGTCTTAATTCGATACGATTTTAAAATTTTGATAAATTGGTGAGTTGATACTTATTTTTAAGATCGGCCTATATGACTGTTCTATAAAATAAGAATGTGTAATTTTGTTCCTTAAATATAATACATTCTGTTATAAACTGTTGTAATATTTATACAAATTCTCGTAACAGAATCATAAAATTCACTATCGAATTTTGAGTGATAGCAAAGGCATACTTGCCATAGCAAGAAAAACCATTGAAACCGAAGCAGCGGCGATAGAAAATCTCGCATCCCTGCTCGATGAGCATTTTGCCAAAACGGTGAATTGCATTTTGAAGTCCAAAGGAAGAGTAGTAATTACGGGCATTGGTAAAAGCGCCATTATTGCCTCCAAGATTGTTGCTACGCTTAACTCAACCGGTACTCCGGCTATTTTTATGCATGCCGCAGATGCCATCCATGGCGATCTGGGTACCATCCAGAAAAACGACGTGGTGGTATGCATCTCAAAAAGCGGAAATACTCCTGAGATCAAAATGCTGGTCCCACTGATCAAAATCGGCAACAATACCCTCATCGGAATGACGGGCAGCACCGACTCCTACCTGGCACAGAATGTAGATTACATATTGAACACCTATGTGGAAAAAGAAGCATGTCCTAACAACCTGGCTCCCACTACCAGTACCACCGCACAGCTGGTAATAGGCGATGCGTTGGCTATTTGCCTGTTAGAACTGAGAGGATTTAGTCAGAAGGATTTTGCCAAATATCATCCCGGAGGCACCCTGGGCAAAAAACTTTATCTGAGAGTGGCAGATATCGCTACGAAAAATCTAATACCACAGGTAGGCATGGATACCCCGGTTAAAGACGTTATCGTCGAGATTTCCGAAAAAATGCTTGGGGCTACCGCTGTTTTAGTTGGAAAAGAGATCAAGGGAATCGTCACCGACGGTGATATAAGGAGGATGCTTAATAAGTATGAAAACATCAACGGTTTGAAAGCTCAGGACATTATGACTACAAATCCTAAAACCATAGAATCAAATGTCCTGGCGGTCAGAGCCCTGAAAGAAATGCAAGCAAAAGGAATTTCTCAACTTTTAGTGGTCGAAAAAGGAAATTATATCGGGGTAGTTCACCTTCATAATCTAATTCAAGAGGGCATCCTGTAATGATGAAAACAAGAAAAGAACATAACGAAATGTCTTTCCTCGACCATCTTGAGGTACTGCGATGGCATCTTATCCGATCTACGATGGCTATTGTAATTATTGGTTTTGTTGCCTTTCTGATGCGTGAATTCATTTTCGACACCATTATTTTCGGTCCTAAGAATCCGGATTTTCCTTCCTACGCCGTTTTTTGCAAACTCTCAAGAATGGTAGGGTTCAGCGAAGCATTTTGTAATACCGAACCCCTTTTCAGAATTCAGAGCCGTGTAATGGCCGGACAGTTTTCGGCACATATCTGGACTTCCATCTGGGCTGGCTTCATTATCGGTTTTCCATATCTTCTTTATGAAATGTGGAAATTCATCAGCCCGGGTTTATATGAGAAAGAAAGAAAACATAGCCGAGGTTTTATCACAGTCGCCTCCCTGCTCTTTTTCCTTGGTGTCTTGTTCGGATACTATGTTGTTGCCCCGCTATCGATTAATTTTCTGGGCAGTTACCAGGTGAGCAAAGAGGTTTTTAACGATATCGACCTGGCATCATATATTTCAACTGTGCGGGCAGCTGTAATCGCCTGCGGGTTGATTTTCGAGCTTCCGATCATCATTTATTTCCTGACTAAAATTGGGTTGGTGACCCCGGAAGTACTAAGAAAATACAGAAAAGTGGCGCTTGTGCTCGTATTGATACTTTCAGCTATTATTACACCCCCCGATGTCGCCAGTCAGATCATAGTGGCTGTTCCTGTCCTAATTTTATACCAGATCAGCATCTACATTTCCAAAGTCGTTTTAAAACGGGAAGCCAAAAGAATGAAGAATTATGCCAAATAAGGTCGATGAATTTAACCGGTACCGAGCCGAAATGAACCAACGACTGCTGGAAGCCGACAATAAGGTCTTAAAACGTATTTTTAACCTCGACACCAATGCTTACAGCGAAGGTGCACTCCCTGTAAAAACAAAGGAGTTGATGGGACTGGTAGCATCGACTGTCCTGAGATGCGACGACTGTATAAAATACCATCTTGAAAAGTGCAGGGATGAAGGGGCATCGAAAAGTGAAATTTTGGAGACCCTGAGTATTGCAACCCTCGTTGGAGGTACTATCGTTATCCCCCACCTCAGAAGGGCTTACGAATATTGGGAGCTATTGGAAAACCGTTAGATATACTCGAAATTTCGAAACCCACGGAGCATTGGAGAACATTAATTATCCGTTAATACAGACCAGGAATCGTTAATATATATGTAGTTTTGGTACCATTCGGAGATGAAATTAAGAGCTGAAGAAATAATGAAGGCCTATCGGGGCCGAAAAGTGGTTAAGGGTATCTCGCTGGAAGTAAATCAGGGGGAAATCGTAGGTCTGCTCGGGCCAAATGGAGCAGGCAAAACCACCTGTTTCTACATGATTGTAGGACTTATAAAACCCAATGGGGGCAGAATTTTCCTTGACGATATGGAAATCACCAAATTTCCAATGTATAAAAGGGCCCAGAACGGTATCGGGTATTTGGCTCAGGAAGCCTCTGTTTTTAGAAAACTGAGTATCGAAAAAAATATACTCAGCGTCCTCCAACTCACCACCATGAGCAAAAAGGAGCAACACATGAAAATGGAATCCCTGATCGAGGAATTCGGACTGAGCCACATCAGGAAAAATCGGGGTGATCTCTTATCCGGTGGTGAAAGGCGAAGGACCGAAATCGCCCGAGCCCTGGCCACCGACCCAAAATTCATTTTACTCGACGAACCTTTTGCCGGCGTTGACCCTGTGGCAGTTGAAGACATTCAACGTATTGTGGCACGACTGAAAGAGAAAAATATCGGTATCCTCATCACCGATCACAACGTACAGGAAACCCTCGCTATCACCGAAAGGTCTTACCTGATGTTCGAAGGAGGCATCCTGAAATCTGGTGTCCCTGAGATCCTGGCGGAAGACGAAATGGTCCGCAAAGTCTATCTGGGGCAAAACTTCGAACTCCGTAAAAAGAAACTGGAATTTTAACATCTCAGCTCCCGGGTACTCCAATTACACATCAAATCTTTCCATCGGTACAAGTTTCAAAAATTATTGGTTTAAGCTGCATTATATTATGATCGAAAAATCATTATCTATCAAGGTGGATTAATAAATCCAGTCATTGAGCAAGACCCGGATTAATCTATTATAAATCAATCTATTATGAACGCTCATCTTCCTCTTCGATTATCACATCTGCTGCTTATTATTGTTTCTACTCTACTTTTGACATGCACATCGAGCTCAGAACCGGAGGAAGAAATGGAAGAAGCTGAAGTAGTAGTCAGTGCAGATCTTGTGGGTAGTTGGTCCGGTACTGTCGACGGATCCTTAGGCAGTGCTTCTGCCAACTTTTCTCTGGAAGCCGATGGCACCATGACCGCTGATACAAATTCCCAGATACTTTGTCCGCTGGAAGGTACCTGGAGGCTTTCAGGTAGATCTTTCAGCATTACAGCCGAAGATGAATGCGACGGTACCAATATATCGATGCAGGCGACGGCATCGAAAACCACTTTAAGCGGAAGCTGGAGCGCAAGCAGTGGTAATAACGGTACTTTTCGAATAACAAAGGGATAAACCCTTAAAATAACTACCCCCTATTTGCTGAGATCGGTTTCCCTCCCGGAGACCAAAGAACTGAGGATATATAAGGCTACAATTACCGGAACTGCTAAAAACTTCAGGGTTAAGAGCAACACCAGGCTGATTATAAGGAAGATATATCGAAGGGCATTTTGTTTAAAGCTCCAGTCTTTAAATTTTAATGCGAACAGTTCGATATTCGCATTGAGTAAAAAGCTGCTCAGTACAATATGTATAAGTAAGAACCAGGGGTTGAGGATCAGACTGCTAATCGTGTCGTTGCCTTGGTATAGCAGGATCAGGGGAAGCGAAATGACAAGAAGTGCATTAGCCGGAGTGGGTAATCCCCGAAAGGACTCCAATTGATCTTCATCCGTATTGAATCGTGCCAATCTATAGGCCGATGCCAGAGTGATCAAAAAACCGGCGAAAGGTAATAAAGAATTTAACGCTAAGGTCGATTCGCCAAAATGAAATTCCTGCCAGGAAACCGCATTCCATCCTCCGGTTTGTGATAAGGCCAGTAGCTGGAACATCACGATGCCGGGAACCAATCCACTGGTAATCATATCCGCCAGTGAATCGAGCTGAACACCTATTTCCGATTGGGCATTCAAAACACGGGCGGCCAGTCCGTCGAAAAAGTCAAAAAAGATCCCGATAAATACAAAAAGTGCGGCCCATTCCAATTGATTTTGCATCGCAAAAACCGTAGCGATACAGCCAGAAAGAATGTTCAGTAGTGTGAGGAAATGCGGAATCTTTTTCTTCATACCGATGTATTTGCGTAAATGTAAGATAAATTTAAAACTCCCGGAATATTCCCGTTTTTGGCAAAAAAAAAATCGAACTGAGATTTTGCCATATATGAAAGGCTGGCTGATACATTTTTCAGATATTTGGGGTGCCTAAGGGTGATCTCCCGGGCTCTACAAGTCTGATGCGTGTGAAATTCGGTAATTTTATTTTCCTATTAGCCTTTTGTTTAACCGGCATAAGACTGTCTGCCCAGCTATCACCAGAGGCCCAGATAAGTGTAATCACCTGTGGGCCTGGCACCGAACTATATACTTCGTTCGGTCATAGTGCTTTCAGAGTGCAGGACCCGGAACTAGGATTAGATCTGGTGTATAATTATGGTACATTCGACTTCGATGCGCCTAATTTTTATTTGAATTTTGCACATGGAAGACCAATCTTCTCGCTGAGCAGACAACAATTTGTAAACTTCCTCTATATCTATCAACTCGAGAACCGATGGGTGAAGGAACAGATTCTCGATCTTGGTATAGAAGAGAAAAACAACCTTTTTCAATTTTTGGAAAACAACTACCTGCCCGAGAACAGGGACTACAAATATGATTACATCTGGGAAAATTGTTCGACCAAAATACCGGAAGTATTGGCTAATGTTCTGGGCAACGCTTTGGTATTTCATGAAGATCGAATACCAAACCCATACAGCTTCCGTCAACTCATGCAACAAAATCTATCCTGGAATTCCTGGGGGAGTCTCGGTATTGATATAGCGCTCGGTTCGGTAATCGATCGGGTTGCGGGAAACCAGGAAACCATGTTCCTGCCAGATTATGTGCTCAAACAAATGAATAACAGTTCGTTTTCGAACCGTCCGCTGGTCGGTCGGCAGCGCACAATACTTGATCTCAATAACGGCAAAAGGAACTCTTTATTTACAAGCTCACCGCTGTTCTGGACCCTCTTCTTATTTATTTTTTGCCTTACCATTACGTATATAGATTTCCGTAATCAGACACGCAGTCGTTGGTTAGATTTCATTATACTCCTCCTATCAGGTGTCGCAGGTCTCTTGATTACTTATCTCTGGTTCTTTTCAGATCATACTGCCGCAGCATATAACTTTAATATTCTTTGGGCGTTACCCAGTAATCTTATCATAGCATTTTTTATGACCAAAAAAGGCCCTTTGGCGAAATGGCTGCCCGGATATTTTAAAGTTGCGTTTTGGATACTTGTGTTGGTTCCCATATTATGGGTCGTTGGCGTACAAGGATTTCCACCCCTGGCCAGTGTGATTCTGCTCACCTTAGCAGTTCGATATTTTTATCTTGACTATTACTTCAGGCGGTTCTACCCTGTCTGGCTTAATGAGGTATGGAAAACGAAGAAGTAATATTTTACTATTATTCCCGCTGAATTTTAGCATTTCGGTATAATCGATTAATTTTAGGTAAGCAAAAGACTATGGATATCACAATTTATTATTTATTAGCTGGCCTGGCGGTAATCTATATTGCCGTCAGAATATACAATAGAAAAGAGAGCAAAAGGAGAAAGTCGAGAAAATTCATGGAAGGCTATAAACGACGAGACAGAAGTGAGGATAAGGGCGAAAATTAATGGAAATCCATTCAAAATACCTTTAAATGAGTAAAATTTGTTCTTTTCCTATAAAATCAGCTTATGAAGATATATACCAAAACCGGTGATTCCGGTACTACCGCATTATTTGGAGGAACTCGGGTAGCCAAGCACCACATCCGCATCAATAGTTATGGAGCGGTAGACGAGCTTAATTCCTGGATCGGTATGCTGAGAGACCAAGATCTGGAGAAGTCCGATGTGGAAATGCTCATGTCCATTCAGAATAATCTGTT
>JBDNAQ010000317.1:0-2809 GCA_039768345.1 Flavobacteriaceae bacterium | reverse complement strand
CTTCTTTTTATTCCCAGGCACATTTTCCTATCCATAGCAAAAACCACAGGTTCGGCCAGGATACTGAACATCATTCGGTTTTTAAAGGTAGGGCTAAAATTAAGGCGGTTTCGTGAAATAAAGCGAGACCTGTGCGGGTCTAATGGCTCGATGTACCATAGCCAGCTCAGATGCAGAAAATTCTTGGGATGTCCTTCTGCCGGATTATAGGCTTTATGCGTATCCATATCTTCGCTGTTTATTACTACCATGGCTTCCCCTTCTTTAAAGATCTCTAATAGACAGCCATTATCGGGTCCGAAAGGTATAATGTCTCCCTTTTTAGGATGTTGATGCTGCTCTAAAATTGTGTCGGCATTATAAATACCCAATCCCATTAGATTTTCCAGGGCTTCGTAGCTATAAAATCCGCCACGATCCTTACCTATCTGGGCAATCCAGGGCCATACATATTCGGCTGGGGCATTGATCAATACGCCGTGGGTAAAAGCCGATTGAGGCTTGTCTACAATATGGTCTCCGGGCAATTCGCGATCGGCCTCTTCTTTTGTCAATCCCCAACGATCTCTCAATGGTTTTAAGAAAAAGCTAAGGTAGCAAGCCATGATGATCAGTATTCCTTCTAAGCCTTCAATAATCTGTAAAGGAGTAAAGCGCCATTTGGTTTTAGTGTCGTGATTTTTTTCCATAGTAAATACTTGATCTTTTATTCTAAATTTTCCTGGGCAGACCGGTTTACCATTTTCTCAACATCCATTATCAAATCACTTATGCATGGAAATTTGTTTTTCTTTTAGCGATAATGATGTTTTAGCCGAAAGTATTTTCTTCAATTCGGTTGACGTAGCGGCATCGATAAGGTTCAGTGCTTTCACATTGCATAAACGTTCTACCATTTGAATTCCGGCGAGGGTATTGGATGCAATCCCGGTAACGATATCCGGCACCAAATTAAAAGCCTTCATCAGACCGTAAACAGCATAGGGGTCGGAGGCACAAAGAATGGTGCATTTAATTTGATCCTGAAGGGCTTCGATGGCGATATCCCCGTTATAAGGTTCCAAGGGCGAGGCACCAATTTCAACAACGGCAATATCGGCCCTCACAGCGGCAATTTTGTTCAGTAATTGCCGGAGTTTTGCTCTGTACTTTTCGCGTTCGCAGATAGAAGAAGGCAATCCCACATCTACAAAATCATATACAGCATCAGCTCCCACATCCTTTATCGCCAGTATATCCTTATACCTTCCGGCTCCGCTCAATTTTGCCCCGACAACCTTATAGCCGGCCATCTTATAAAGGTTAGTAACAATTCGGGCCGAAGTGGTTTTCCCCGCAGACATGGAGGTCCCAACCAGTAGAACCACCGGAGTATGAAACTGAGATTCGGGAGATTCCTCCACAAATTGATCCATAGTGAGCTTTTGCCCGGAACGAAACAAATGACCCTGATAGATTACCTCCATCATATTAGGTATAAAAACCGATTTTGATGTCAGTTTCCCCATCAGGCCTGCAGCGGTAAGCACGTTCATTTTCAGATCTGCCTCCACTTTTTTCCAGGTTCCGGTGGCTTCGAGCGTGGCAAAGCGTTCACCAAGAGCCCCGATAATCTGCTCACCGCCGATAACTCCACGCATCCTTCCACTGGGCAATTCAAGGCTAAGTTCGTTGCTTCCCGGATCGATAATTTTACTCAATACATAGTCGCCCAACTCCCATTGGGACCGGTCGATCGGCATAATGTTGAATCCTCCGTCTTTTAGATCAGAAATTCGTGTAAGCGACGTATATATATACTTGTTTTTCATCAGATCTTTTCCTTTTCACATAACACTTCATCGGCCATAAGCAAAACGCTTAACAAGGCCGTTCTTTCAACTAATTGATCGGTGATGATATGTTCGTGCCGTGCATGCGCACCATCGCCCGGGGTTCCGAGACCATCGAGCGTTGCGGTGTATAAGCTGGTGGTGTTCCCATCGGACCCTCCACCTGCGGATGCTTCGTCGAGCTTCAAGCCGAGTAGACCGGCCTGAACCTGTGCCGCTTTCCAGAGTGCCCTATTTCTGGGTGTCCGCTCCATTGGGGGCCTGCCAATCCCTCCCTCAATATGAACCTCAACCTCAGGGGAGCTTGGTTTCAGATCGAGGATCTTTTTTGTAACCATTTCCCCATCGGCGTGGGTAGCTACACGCACATCTATCACAGCACTACTTTGCGGCGCAACCACATTGGGCGACACGCCGCCTTGTATCATTCCTACATTGACCGTGATACCCCGAACAGAATCGTTCATGGCATAGAGTTGTTGTACAAGCCTCGAAAGTTCTACAATGGCATTTATCCCGCTTTCAGGATCTAGTCCGGCATGTGCCGCTTTACCTAATACGTTGATCGTAAACCTGCCAATTCCCTTTCTGGAAGTTTTTAACTTGCCTTTTGGCCCGAGCGGGGGTTCCAGAACATATGCCCTGTCTGATATTTGTGCCAGACGTTCTATCATAGAATGAGATTCGCCACTCCCAATCTCCTCATCTGAGTTGATCAGCAAGACAGGGGTGAGTGGCAGATTAAACTGGAGCTTTTTTAACACCTTGAGGGCAAACAGCATCTGAACAAGACCGGCCTTCATATCGAAGACTCCAGGACCGGTGAGTTTCCCATTCTGTTTCGCTATGGGCATTTTGTCTATTGTATTCAGCGACCAAACCGTATCACAATGTCCTACCAGAAGTTGCTTTTTTTTCCGCTTATCCCTCCTGGCAGGTCTTGCATATAGAAAGCCTCCGGTAGTCTTTCCCGGTAT
>JBDNAQ010000316.1:0-4111 GCA_039768345.1 Flavobacteriaceae bacterium | reverse complement strand
CTTATCGACAAGTATGCTGGTGAACGGAAATCTCTTTTTGATTTTGGAGCGGGTACGGGCGATCTATTGCAGGCAGCCCAAAAGAAAGGTTATGAAACAGCAGGATTGGAGCCCAATGCCCAGGCAAGAAATAGAGCAGGGGAAAAGGGGATCTCCCTGCATAATGAACTTCCTGCCGGCAAGAAATACCAGATCATTACACTCTGGCATGTGCTCGAACACTTGCCGGATCCGGAAAAGGAATTAGGAAAGATCAAAGAACTCCTTCATGATAACGGAACATTATTTATCGCGGTTCCGAATTTCAAATCGCATGATGCCGAATATTATCGTGAATTCTGGGCGGCCTATGATGTGCCCAGACATCTGTGGCATTTTTCGAAAAAGTCGATGCGCCTGCTCCTGGAAAAACTCGATATGGAAATCGAGTCGATCAAACCCATGCGTTTCGATGCCTATTTTATCTCTCTATTGTCAGAGAAACATCGAAGCGGTTCTGATCGATATTTGCAGGCCGCTTATCGTGGCTGGAAGTCGAACTTGAAAGGAAACAGAAACGGAGAATACTCATCATTACTGTATATCATACATAAAAAGCCTCAGAGCCATTTTTAGCCGCTTTAAGCGCAAATTAGCATGGCAGACAATATCTAGGCCTAAAACACAATATTCTCCTGTCAGACGAGCTATAAGCTCTTGTGTTTTAATAGAAACGATCAATGCACTATTGAATTTATAATAGATAAAGCTTATAGTAAATTATTTTAGCATTATCTGATTTGAACGGCCCTTTTGTTTTCATGATCAAATTTCGATTTTAGGCCGCCCATCTAAAAAAGCTTTCCTATTTTTGGCCGGATAATTTTAGCAGTATGAAAAAAATCGCATTAGTATTAGTCATCATTGTAAGCTGGGGTTGTAATCAGGATAAGATCGGATATGTCGACACTGTCCGGTTGATGGAAAAAAACAATGAGAAATCGGAATTAGAAGCGAAGTATCAGGATAAATCTACGAGCTTTAATAAGAGGCGCGACAGTATTTCGCAAGCCTTTCAATTAGAAGCACAGGCTATTCAGGCGAAAGCCGAGTCGATGTCTCAAAGCAAGGCCCAGGAAGAATTTGATTTGCTTCAGCAACGAGGACAGTTTATCGGACAGCAGCTTCAGCAGGAAGAACAAATCCTTCAGCAACAGGGTCAGGCGGAAATGGATAGTCTGGTACAGAGGGTACGCCGACAGATTCAGGACTATGGCAAGGCTCAGGGATATACCTTTATTTTAGGAGGTGGCGATGGCGGCTCGGTGCTCTACGGTGTCGACGCCAAAGACCTTACCGATGAGATCATTGAGGTGGTTAACAGCAGTAAAAAGCAATAAGGGCCTAAGCCGCTTTTTTGTGCAATAACCTGGTGAGTTTTATCGAGAGGTCGGTCAGGATTACTTTAGAATTTCCATTCCTTTCAATATGATAAATGGCAGACTCCAGTTCTTCCACTATTGGAAGGATGTTGTTTTCGTGTACAAATGGCGCGAACTTTTCGAGCTGGAACCCATCTACATGAATCTTCATAAACGCCAGTTCAGTCGCTTTATAATTGATCAGTAGTGCCTGGCGCATTACCGAAAGACAATAAGCGAGGAATTTTTTCTGCGTCTCCCTTCCGGTTTTTGCAACCTCCTCACTCCATAAGATCAGCTCATGGATAGCAGATTTATTGCCTTTGGCCTTAAATGCACTTCTCACCCATTGAACAAACCATTTTTCAAATACCAGATCCTCCGAATCGCTGTACATCAGATCCAATGCCTTATTAAAATTACCGTTGGCTTCGTGGGCAAGTCTGAGGGCTTCTTCCCTGATGAGCCCTTTTTCCACAAGTGCATCTGCGATTACTTGCTCTGGCAGCGGAGGGAACTGTAATACCTGACACCTTGAGCGAATGGTCTGCAGGATCCTTGACTCATCCTCGGCTACCAATATGATTATAGTTTTTGGCGGAGGTTCTTCTATGAGTTTTAGCAATTTATTGGAAGCAGAGATATTCATCGTTTCCGCCATCCATATGATTATCGCCTTGTAGCCCCCTTCGTAAGATTTTAGCGATAGTTTTTTTACGATATCATGAGCCTCGTCCACACCGATCTGCCCCTGTTTTCTCTCTACACCAAGCAGTCTGTACCAGTCGAATAGATTTCCGTAGACCTGCTCTTTTACAAATCGACGCCATTCCTCCATAAAATAACCGCTTACAGCATGACTTTTAATTTTGGAAGTATTGGCCACGGGAAAAGCGAAATGGAGATCGGGATGAGAGAGAGAAGCGCACTTTAGATTACAAGCTTCATCGCCCTGGTTATTTTCGCCACCGGCATTAGCACAAAGAACATATTGAGCATAAGCAATTGCCATGGGCAAGGTGCCACAACCTTCCGGTCCAACAAACAGATGGGCATGGGGAATCCTCCCGGCTTCCGCGCTGGATACAAGATGGCTTTTAATATGTACAAGCCCGAGAATATCTTTAAATAACATCTTTTCAAATATAGGGGATTCGGCGGTTAATTCTATATGATGTCCGTGTGATGTTCTGGCATAAATATTTACATTTGGACTTCTTAAGCAAATGAGCGAGATGAAAACACTAGACGATTACAATTTTGAAGATAAAAAAGCACTGATCCGGGTCGATTTCAACGTGCCTTTGAATGAGAGTTTTGAGGTGACAGATGCCACAAGAATAGAGGCAGCGATGCCTACAATTATAAAAGTGCTCGAAGATGGGGGTTCAGCGGTTTTGATGAGTCATCTGGGCAGACCGAAAGGAGAACGAAAACCGGAAATGTCTCTTTCGCATATCTGCGAGACTGTATCGGCTGTTTTCGGAGTAGAAGTAAAGTTTGTAGCAGACTGCGTAGGGTCGGAAGCAGAAAATGCCGTTGCCGAATTACAGTCTGGTGAGATCCTGCTTCTCGAAAATCTTCGCTATCATTCTGAAGAAGAAAAAGGAGATGAGGAGTTTGCCCGCCGCTTATCCAGACTTGGTGACGTTTATGTAAACGATGCTTTTGGTACGGCGCACAGGGCTCATGCCTCGACCACTATAGTAGCCAAGTTTTTTCCAGACAGGAAGTGCTTTGGATATCTACTCGCCAAGGAAATAGAAGCGATTGAAAAGGTGATGCGTTCGGGCGAGAAGCCGGTTACCGCAATTTTGGGAGGAGCAAAAGTTTCTTCGAAAATCACCATCATTGATAATATACTCGATAAAATTGATCACCTGATCATAGGAGGTGGAATGACCTATACATTTATAAAGGCCCAGGGAGGGCAAATCGGGGATTCGATTTGTGAAAACGACAAGATGACCTTAGCCCTTGAGATTCTTAAAACCGCCAAAGAAAAAGGTGTAGAAGTTCATTTACCTACCGATGTTCTTGCGGCGAATGCATTTGCGGCTGATGCTCAGACCCAGATGGTTGATGTACGTGAAATCCCCGACGGGTGGCAGGGACTCGATGTAGGCCCCCATACATTGATGAAATTCAAAGAAGTAATCCTGAACTCCAGAACAATTTTATGGAATGGCCCTGTTGGTGTATTCGAGATGGAGAAGTTCGCCAACGGCACGATTGAAATTGGGAATTATATTCACGAGGCCACAGAATCTGGCGCTTTCTCTCTAGTCGGTGGCGGAGATTCAGTATCGGCGGTAAAACAATTTGGCTTCCAGGATAAGGTCAGTTATGTATCTACCGGAGGAGGCGCCATGCTGGAAAGTCTTGAAGGTAAAACCCTGCCCGGAATCGCAGCAATATCGGAGGGCTAAACCCGTTATTACAAACAACGGCATTGACGAAACAACCCCTATCCGGGGCGATAATTTTAATGTTTCAAAAAAAAAGCCGATTTTCGTAAATCCCCACGGCCTGAAATTTATTTTATGACCGTCTTAAAAAACTTTTTCTTCTGCTCAGCGCTGCTCTTTGGAACTGGTGTTGCCCTTTCCCAGGAGGCACCGGATTTGGAAGAGGCTCCAATTCGGCCCGTCAGCGATGTATCGATTAATGCCAGCCCAGACTCTTTAGGTATGCAGGCTACTACGGGCATG
>JBDNAQ010000315.1:0-4068 GCA_039768345.1 Flavobacteriaceae bacterium | reverse complement strand
GGCCTTCGCTAAACAAGATAGAGGGTGGTTCGGCCCATACGACCTGGTTCCGTTTTGCGATACCTACAGGTAGAATCCTGTGGCGACTTTCCGTTCCGCTAGAGAGCAGAGCTATTGTGAACGATAATGCGAATTTCAGCCAATCGGGCCTGGGCGACCTGGATATATTTGCAGCCTATACTTTCGTATCTACGCCTAAATTAACTTTTGGTTTGGGGCCTTCTGCCAGTTTTAACACCGCTTCGGATGATGCCTTGGGTACGGGCAAAAATACGCTGGGCCTGGCAGCGGTCCTATTTGCTGCTCCCAATCCGCAGATTCAAGTTGGGGGCCTCGTTATCTGGCGAACCGATGTAGGTGGTGATAGTTCAAGAGCGGGTGTGAACTTACTGGCCCTGCAACCATTCTATTTCTGGCAATTGGGTAAGGGGCTTTATTTCCGCGGTGCCCCAATCATCCCATTCAATATAGAAAGTGGGGATTACCACGTACCATTAGGTCTTGGTGTTGGTAAGGTAGTTAAGATAGATGGAACAGTATTTAATTTCTTTATTGAGCCACAACCTAGCATTTTATCGAGAGGAGCTGGGCAACCAAATTTTCAGATCTACGGGGCACTTAACATGCAATTTTAAAAATTAATAATAACCCTAAGAATTAAGAGAGATGAATAAGATGATTGTAGCGGTCTTTGAGACCGAAGAAAAAGCATTTGAAGGACTTTCCGCTTTAAAAGAGCTTCACAAGGGTGGAGACATAAGTTTACACGCAACAGCTGTTTTGACTAAAGATGAAAATGAGAGTATTTCCTTAAAAGAGATTACAGATGAGGGACCAATTGGTACAGCAGTAGGCCTACTTAGCGGAGCATTGATCGGAATTATCGGGGGTCCAGTTGGAATGGCAATTGGCGCCACCGCCGGGATGATGGGAGGTATGTTCTACGATTTGGATAAATCAGGTATTGATGCCGGCTTTGTCGAAGAAGTCTCAAAAGCTATGTCTGAAAGCAAAATAGCAGTGATCGCAGATGTGGAAGAAGGTTGGACGGCCCCTGTAGATACCAGAATAGAACAGTTGGGAGGGATGATATTCAGAAGAAACAGGTATGAAATAGTAGAAGATCAGTTGAACCGCGAAGCTGAAGAAATCAATACAGAATTAGCAGAATTGGAGGAAGAACTAAAAGAAGCCAAAGATGATGCTAAAGCCAGTATTGAGAAACAGATCGATAAAGCTAAAGACAAGCGCAGCGAACTCAAAAATGTCATTGGCAAAAAGGTGCACCAGGTTCAGGCCGAAATAACTGCAAAAAATGAAACATTCAATAAGCAGATGAAGGAAGCCAAAGAAAGCAACAAGAAGAAATTAGAAAAAAGAATAGCCGATTTGAATGCCGATTTTGAACGAAGGAAGTTGAAGCTTAATGCAGCTGTACAAAAAACCAACGAATATGTTACATAGCAAGATCGGATACCTAACAATTGTAAATTAAAACCAATTACTAACCAAATCATTATGGAATCAGGCAGTAACATAAAAAACAGACTTTTAAAAGCCACCAAATCCTTTACATTAATTGGTGTTCTGGCCCTTATCCTGGGAATAATTGCTGTGGTCTATCCTCAGGCATTTGGTGAAATTACAACGCAAATTCTCGGCATAGTACTGATGCTGGGAGGGCTGGCCAGGGCCATCTTTGCTGGTGCCGCATTTTCATTTAGCTCGATGTTCCTTCGTTGGATCTACGCAGTTGTTATGATTGTCGCCGGTGTATGGATCTTTATGAACCCCGATATGGGCCTGGAAGCTCTCACGATAGTGTTGGGAGTATATTTCATTGTCGATGGAATTACCAGCATTGTGTACTCATTCTCCCTGATGCCAATCGGTGGTGGTACATGGGTATTAATCAATGGAATACTGGGCATTGTACTCGGGATCCTTATTTTCTCCAAATGGCCACAATCGAGTGAATTCGTTGTGGGAATTTACCTGGGTATAAAACTCATCATGGACGGAATTTCATTAGTGATTACCGGTTATGTACTCAGAAAATCATTGGATGCCATTAGCTTATCGGACAACTAGTCATTTATATAAGAAATATGGAATAAGGGAAATCGAAAACTTTTAGAGTAGATAAAAATTAATAAATAAAAATATGGCACATCATTTTTTCAAAAGAGTGAAGAATACAATAAAATACTGGTACCTGCCTTTACTGGCTGGAATCGTTCTCCTTGTGATTGGGATATGGACCTTTATGAATCCCGGAGATTCCTACGTAGCCCTGGCCTTTCTTTTCAGTATTTCCTTTATAGTTTCAGGCCTGTTTGAAAGTATTTTTTCTGTGGTTAATCGGGATTTAATAGACAATTGGGGCTGGCAACTGGTCACGGGAATCTTCACCCTGATCGTAGGTTTCCTCATGCTTATCAATCCTGAAATTTCGATGATTACTTTACCCTTCTATATAGGATTTGTAGTGTTATTCCGTTCAATGGCCGCGATTGGTGTCGCATTGGATCTCAGAAATTTTGGTATTCTAAGCTGGGGAAATTTAATGCTTATTGGAGTATTGGGAGTATTGCTTGCCGTTATCCTCTTGTGGAACCCGCTTTTTGCCGGCTTATCCGCAGTGGTTCTTACGGGAATTGCATTAATTGTTGCAGGTGTATTTAATATAATAGTATCCCTGAAACTAAAGAAAATCCATGACGTACCCAGAAAAATTTCACGTGAACTTCTCAAGCGATATGATGAAGTAGAGGACGAGATCATTGATGCCCTGGATAATCCGGAAGCTGGTTAAACCACCTATTTTGTGTGACAACACTATTATACTTATTAACATTAAAAACAGAGACAAATGAAAAATGGAATTACATTATTTCTTATGATGGCCCTGGCCATGGTGAGTTATTCACAAGAAAAACCCAATATCCTGGTGATTTGGGGTGATGATATCGGCCAGTCGAATATCAGTGCCTATACCATGGGCATGATGGGCTATCGAACCCCGAACATCGACAGGATCGCCAAAGAGGGAATGATATTTACCGATTATTATGGTGAACAAAGCTGTACTGCCGGACGCTCTTCCTATATTACCGGTCAGAGTGTATACCGTCAGGGGCTTTCCAAGGTCGGTCTGCCTGGAGCAGCTCTGGGCATGCAGGAAGAGGACCCCAATATTCCGGGTTTGCTTAAACCTCACGGATATGTGACCGGGCAATTTGGCAAGAATCATTTTGGTGATCGCGACGAACACCTGCCCACCAATCACGGATTCGACGAGTTCCTGGGGAACCTATACCATTTAAATGCCGAAGAGGAGCCAGAGAACGAGGATTATCCCGATCCCGCCCTGTACCCCAACTTTGCGAAGAATTATGGTCCACGGGGAGTTATTCACTCTACTGCCGGCGGCGAGATAAAAGATACGGGCCCCTTGACAAAAAAGAGGATGGAAACCGTTGACGAAGAGACTTTGGCAGCTGCTAAAGGATTCATTAGAAATGCAGTTGATCAAAAAAAACCCTTTTATGTGTGGTGGAATGGCACAAGGATGCACTTTCGCACCCATGTGAAGGAAGAGAACAGGGGTATATCCGGGCAAGACGAATACGGTGATGGAATGGTTGAGCACGACATGCATGTTGGTGAATTGCTCGATCTCCTGGATGAACTCGGTATTGCAGATAATACTATCGTACATTATTCAACAGACAATGGACCTCATATGAATACCTGGCCCGATGCAGGATCTTCTCCATTTTTTGGAGAAAAGAATACCAACTGGGAAGGAGGTTGGAGAGTGCCTTCTATGGTTCGCTGGCCTGGAAAGATAAAAGCAGGAAGCGTATCTAACGAGATCATGCACCATATGGACTGGATGCCTACTTTATTGGCAGCTGCAGGAGATTCCAATATAAAGGAAAAACTTAAGCAGGGCAACGTCAAGGCTATTGGCAGAACTTTTAAGGTCCATTTGGATGGTTACAATTTCTTACCACATCTTTTAGGTCAGCAGGAAAAAGGACCGAGACATGAAATTTTCTACTT
>JBDNAQ010000314.1:0-15379 GCA_039768345.1 Flavobacteriaceae bacterium | reverse complement strand
TTTCCGATTCAATATTATAGGGCAGATGGCTGATGGTTTTACCACGATATTTATAAGCAGTACAGATTTTCAGAGAGTCGAAGCCACTTAACACGTCGGCTTTCATCATCATTAATGCTGTAACACCGTTTATCTGAACCGCGTATTTAAGTGCTACAAGATCGAGCCAGCCGCATCTTCTCGGCCGTCCTGTAGTTGCGCCAAATTCCTTACCGACTCTACTCATGGTCTTGCCGGCTTCATCGAACAATTCTGTCGGAAAAGGACCGCTGCCTACCCTGGTGGTATAGGCCTTAAAGATACCCAAAACCTCTCCAATGTTGCCCGGTGCAACGCCCAGACCTGTACAGGCGCCAGCGGCCGTAGTATTGGAAGAAGTCACATAGGGATATGTCCCGAAATCTATATCCAATAAGGAACCCTGGGCTCCCTCGGCCAGGATCTTTTTGCCCGATCGCTGTGCCTGGTACAGGTATTCTTCACTGTCGATGAAATTCAATTTTTTTAAATGCTCTACCGCTTCAAAAAATTCGGTTTCAAGCTCCTCGAGATCGTATTGTACATCCACATCATAAAAGGAGATCATCGCCTGGTGTTTAGTCGCCAGGCTCCGGTATTTATCGCACCAGGATTCAAGTTCCAGATCACCGACCCTCATCCCGTTACGCCCGGTTTTATCCATATAAGTTGGGCCTATACCTTTTAGGGTAGATCCTATTTTGGCCTTGCCTTTAGAAGCTTCCGAGGCCGCATCTAAGAGTCGATGTGTGGGCAGGATCAGATGGGCCTTCCTCGAGATAAATAACTTGCTGTTTATATCCAGGTCGAATTTCTCGAGGTTCTCGAGTTCTTTTTTGAAGATTACGGGGTCGATAACTACCCCGTTCCCCACTATATTGATCGCGTTTTCGTGGAATATCCCGGAGGGAATGGTATGAAGCACATGTTTGATACCATCAAATTCGAGCGTATGCCCTGCATTAGGCCCGCCCTGAAATCTTGCAATAATATCGTAATCAGCTGTCAGTACATCTACAATCTTTCCTTTTCCTTCATCCCCCCATTGAAGTCCTAGTAGTAAGTCTACCGCCATGTAATTGATTTGGTTATTTAGTTGATTCTTTTTCCTGGTTCCTTGTGCCGTAGAAGTATAGTGAATGATTATTGATTTTAATATCGAATACCTCTTCTATGGTCTTTTTGATAGATTCGATCCTTGGGTCACAAAACTCGACTACCTCTCCGGTATCTGTCAGGATCACATGATCGTGCTGCCGGTCGAAATAAGACTTTTCGTATTGCGCCTGGTTTTTACCGAACTGATGTTTACGTACGAGTTTGCACTCCAGCAATAGTTCAATAGTGTTGTAAAGCGTGGCCCGGCTTACGCGGTAGTTCTTGTTCTTCATCTTGATATAGAGGGATTCTATATCAAAGTGATCGTCACTGTCGTAGATCTCCTGAAGAATAGCATATCGTTCCGGTGTTTTCCGATGACCATTGTCCTCCAGAAACGCCGTAAAGACATTTTTTACTATTTCCTGATCCTTATTTGTGCTCATAAACACCTTCATTAGAACTATCTGCAAATGTACAGTTAAAAATGAGAATGCTCAACATCAGGTATGGGGAAATACAGCACGGTGCTGCGCCAAAAAGTGCTATAGTCTCACTACTTTTTCGATGCCGCCGATCTGCCGGAGATTCTGGATCAGCTTTTTTAGAATCGACTGGTTCTTAACCACCACCGAGATGGTGCCGGTGAAGGTGCCTCCGTCTGTACTGAAATTGAGATTTTTCATATTTACATGCATATTATCTGAAATGATCTCGGTGATTTCGTTTAACAAGCCCAGATTATCGATCCCGCTAAGCTTAATCTCAGAAGTAAACTCTTCCTGGGAGGAATCGATCCACTTGGCCTGAATGATCCTATAGGCGTAATTCGATTGAAGAGAGATAGCATTAGGACAATTCTTCTTATGCACTTTAATACCTTCGTTGACACTCAAGAAACCAAAGACCTCATCACCGGGTATTGGATTACAGCACGGAGAGAGCTTATATCCCAGTTTTTCCTCCTCTTTACCGAAAACCAGCAGGTCGTATTTTGAAGTAATCTCTTCCCTGTCGATATTTTCAGGTATCGCCTTCCGTCTGATCTTGTTTTTAAAAAAGCTGATAAAGGCATTGTTGTAAGAAGAAGCGAATTCCTTTATTTTCTGGTTATCAATAGCCCCAAGTCCAACGCGATAGAACAAATCGAGGGAAGTCTGTAGTTTAAAATAGACCACCATTTTGTTGACCGCATCTTCGTTTAAGGTGATTTTTTGTGATTTTAATTTTCTGCGCAAGATCTCTTTACCTTCTCTGGCGATGAGTTTCTTTTCCTCACGAAGCGAGGACCGGATCTTTGCTCTTGCACGAGCTGTTGTGGCATAATCTAACCAGTTCTGATTTGGTTTCGCGCTATCTGATGTGATAATCTCGACCTGGTCGCCGCTTTGAAGTGTTGTGTTGAGCGGTACCAATTTGCCATTGACTTTTGCCCCGCGGGTATGCATCCCGACCTCGGTATGGATATTGAAAGCAAAATCGAGTGGAGTAGCATCTTTCGGCAGCGATTTCAGATCGCCCTGTGGGGTAAAAACAAATATCTCCTTAGAATAGAGATTGAGTTTGAATTCCTCAACAAAGTCTACTGCATTCCCATTGGAATTCTCAAGTGCTTCCTGCAGACGGTTCAACCATTCTTCAATGCCCTGTTCCTTATGGTCTCCATGTTTGTATTTAAAATGAGCAGCATATCCCTTTTCCGCTATTTCGTGCATGCGTGCACTACGGATTTGTACTTCTACCCAACGGCCTTCCGGGCCCATAACAGTGATGTGCAGGGCTTCATAGCCTGTTGATTTTGGTGATGATATCCAATCGCGTAACCTGATCGGATTAGGTGTGAAGTGGTCTGTAACGATCGAATAGATCTTCCAGGCGAGAAATTTTTCGTTCTGGTCGTCCGATTCATATATGATCCTGATTGCAAACTTGTCATAGATCTCATCGAACCTCACATTCTGCGACAACATCTTCTTTCGGATAGAATAGGTAGATTTCATTCTCCCCTTAATGGTATATTCTAATCCTTCTTTGTCCAGGGAATCTCTGATCACATTTGAGAAATCATCTATATACCTCTGCTGTTCCTCTTTGGTATGCTCTATTTTTTGCTGAATATCCCGGTATACCTCGGGTTCTGTATATTTCAGACTGAGGTCTTCCAGCTCTGTTTTGATATTATAAAGTCCGATCCTGTGTGCCAGGGGAGCATAAATATAGAGGGTTTCGGATGCCATTCTGACCTGCTTGTGCTCGGGCATGGCGTCCATAGTCAACATATTGTGGTAACGGTCTGCTATCTTGATGATGATCACCCTGACATCGTCGTGCAGGGTCAACAACATTTTCCTGAAATTCTCCGCCTGCTGGGAGATATTCATGTCTTTTTTCAGATGAGCGATCTTGGTAAGTCCGTCTACGATCCTGGCGATGGTTTCGCCAAACATGCGCTCGATATCATCTAACGTATAGTCCGTATCCTCAACAACATCGTGTAACAGGGCAGCGGCTATAGAGGTAGCATCAAGCCCGATTTCCGAAGCCACGATCTTGGCCACAGCGATAGGATGGAATACGTAGGCTTCTCCCGATTTCCTTCTTTGATTCTTATGGGCGTCTACGGCAGTATCAAAGGCCAGCCGTAACAGTTTCCTATCCGCAGGGCTAAGACTCTGATAGCTGATCCTAAGAAGTTCCTTGTATTGCTTGGCGATCTCCTTATTTTCCTTCTCTATGATCGTTTCCGTCCTCACATCCTAAAATTAATCATTCTTAGCCTCCTAATCAACAAAAATCATGCCTTTAAGTTCAATATACGGTTTATCAGGGGAGGATGGGAATAGTGCACAAAAACATAGGCAGGATGGGGTGTGAGATTGCTAAGACTATTCTTGGAAAGCTTCTTCAAAGAAGTAATTAGCGGTGAGGCGCCATAGGTGGATTTGGCATAGTCGTCGGCCTGATATTCAAATTTTCTCGAGAAATAATTCATGACAAGCCCGGTGAGTTCAGATATGGGGCTGTAAAGAATCCCAAACCCAATTAGTCCGGCATGGAAACTGGGCTGTGAGACCCCGATGGCCAACGACAAATCCGGGTTATTGATAAAAACCGATAAGAGGTAGAGTGTAAAACCGGTAAGGAGGACAGATACAACAAGATTTACCACGATATGATGTCGCTTGTAATGCCCTACCTCATGGGCCAATACCGCTACGATCTCCTCTTCTTCCAAATCGGAGAGCAGCGTATCGAAAAGAGTTACGCGCTTCTCCCGACCAAAGCCTGAGAAATAGGCATTTGCCTTGGTGCTCCGTTTTGAACCGTCGATAACAAAAATGTTCTGAAGTTTGAAACCGGCCTTTTGAGCATAGGATTTGATTTTGTTGCGCAAGCTACCCTCTTCAAGAGGGGTTTGTTTGTTGAACATAGGTACAATAAGTCTGCTATAAAACAGGTTGATAAACACCGAGAAGACTGCGATAAGCCCCCAGGCATAAAGCCAGAAAGAGGTGCCGGCCCAGTTGTAGAACCAGATGATAAGTGCCAGCAAGCCACCTCCCAGAAGCAGCATGAGCAACCAACCTTTGAGCTTGTCCAGGATAAAAAGCCGGGGAGTAGTTTTATTAAAACCGAATTTTTCTTCGATCACGAAGGTCTGATACCAGGAAAATGGCGTGCTGAGCAGGTCGCTTCCAAGCATGATAATACCAAAGAACATCAAGGCCCGCCAGATGGGGTTTGGTGAAATCCTAAGCGCGAGTTGGTCGGCCCATTCAAATCCGCCCAATAGCAGGAAACCGAGGGTGAGGAGAAGTGAAAAAACGGAGGAGATCAATCCGAAACGATAATTGTGAAGCTTATAATCCTGTGATTTTCTATAGGCTTCTTTATCGAAAACATCACTCAATTCCTCTGGGATGGCATCACCAAATCTCCGTGCATTGAGATAATTCAGGAACGTTTCCAACGCAAATTGCAGCAAGAGTACCGCGATGATGATTGTAAAAAGTATGGTATGGCTCATTACGTATAGGATCCAATTTATGTCTCTGCCCAAAGGATGTATTCATAGCCATGCTTAGTGGCATGTTGCTGTGGAAAGATTTCAGACGAAATCTCGCTGACGCATCGCCTCAAATATAAGTATTGCAGCCGATACAGACACATTCATCGAGTCTATTTCACCTTGCATGGGTATTATTATCCGATGGGTGGCTGCGCGGGTCCATTCTTCTGTTAATCCCGAAGATTCTGCTCCCACCACCAGGGCCGAACCGGCACTGAAATCCATTTCACTATAATGGTGTTCGGCCTGAAGATCGGCCGCAAATGTTGCTATTTGGTGCTCTTTGAAAAATTTGATGACTTCAGCATTTTCTGCCAATGCGATAGGCACAGTAAAAACACAACCGAGGCTAGAGCGGAGTATATTCGGGTTATACAGATCTGTTTTTGGGTTGGCTATAATCACAGCATCTAAGGCTGCCGCATCAGCTGTTCTTAGAAGCGCACCGATATTCCCAGGCTTTTCGAGTGCTTCTGCCACCAATATCAGCGGTTTTTCCCTTCTGAACTGAAGTCCTTCGAGCGAATGGGATTTGCTATTTCCCAGAGCCACAACGCCTTCGGTTTTTTCACGGTAAGCGATTCTTCGATAAACTTCATGTGAAACCGAAATCAATTCAGCCGAAGTGCTATGTGTATGAAGGATCTCCTGAACGGCTTCCACTTTAATAATTCCCGGGTCGAAAAATATTGTTTCCAGTCTATATCCGCCTTTTAAAGCCATTTCCAGCTCCCTTAAGCCTTCTACGATAAAATTTCCAGTCTTCTTCCTCCACCTGGATTTCTCCTTGATCAGAACCACGTCTTTAATGGTTGCATTCTTAAGACTATCGATATGCTTTACAGTATCCATGCGAACAAATGTAAAAGATAAAGTAAATTATAGGGCATAAATACGACCTAGAACCTGATTAAAAACTAAATCATGCAAAAAATCATCGGAATTCTTCTTCTGTTAATAGTGTTTTTGGCCTGCGAGGAGAAGGCGACAAAAAAAGTTGACAGGGAAGAGTTGGTTAAACCTTCCACAGAACAGATCACGAACTACCCTCAGCTGATGCAGGATATATTGGATGCGCATGGTGGTTTGGAACTATGGAAACCTATGCGCAGCCTGGTTTTTGAAATACCCCGCAGCGAATTCGTAGAAATCCATACTACAGACCTATACTCCCGTAAAGATCGTATTGATACCCCGGATTACTCGATGGGCTTCGATGGAGAGGATGTCTGGCTGTTGAATGAAGACAAACAGTATGAAGGAGATCCGGTATTCTACCATAATCTGATGTTCTACTTTTTTGCCATGCCTTTTGTTCTTGCCGACGAGGGAATTGTATACAGTGAAACTGAAGATCTTGTTTTTGAAGACATCAATTATCCCGGGCTCCGAATAAGTTATGATGCCGGTGTAGGTACAACGCCTAAGGATGAATATTTTATCCATTTCGATCAAAAAACCGGGCGCATGGCCTGGTTAGGTTATACCGTTACCTACCGAACCGGAGAAAAGTCGTCTGTGATCAAATGGATCCGTTATAAAAACTGGCAGGAAGTAAACGGGGTATATTTACCTGAAACGATCATTTGGCATAAATACGAAGGCCGTACTATAAAGGCACCGAAGAACAGCATTAGCTTCAGAAATGTTGAATTAAGCAACCAGCTTCGTCCGGTTGAATTTTATGATAAACCTGCAAAAGCAGTGGTAGTTAAGTCACAAAGTCCGGAATAGAACTGATATTTTTAACATCTATTCCTCTTCTTCAGGAAGCAACGGTAGTTTGTCGTGATACCCCACGATCAACGATACCACAAGGTTATAACTATCTATACCGGAAGCCTGACTGTTTGCTTTTAGAAAAGTATTGAAGATACTTTTAAATACAGGTTCGAGCGGATTTTCATATCGCTTCCAAAAAGATCGTAGTTCTTCATAATTAGCCCGCACACCAGGATTGATTTTGCCTAAAAAAGCTTTGTAGTCATCGGGATTCCTCCTATTGATTTCACCAAGGCAGTAACTAAGGGCATAGGCATAGGCGGAAAAACGCAAATAACGGTCTTCATGTGTTACCATTACCAGGTATCCGATGAAATTTACCTCGTTCTCTGCCGAATAGCCCAATTGATGACCAACCTCATGACCGCATACCACAGGAAATCTGAAATTGGGTATCTTACTGTTCACCTGCGATTCGTGCGTAAAGGGATTTAGATATCCACCATATCCCATATAAGTAAGCGCTGTACTAAAGCTCGATTTTTTAAGACTGGGCCTATGGTAAGCCAACCCCGGATAATTTTTGGCCAGCCGTTCATAGCCCGAGATGGTTTTGGTAAATAATTCTTCTTGAGAATAAGGGATGGAGACGGCCGATGTCTTGTTTGAATTGATATGAACTTGCAGTTCATTGGTCTTAGAGATGAGCTTTTCGGTGGTTTGGTATAGCTGTTCTGTGGTGTACTCCTCCTGAAGTTCAAATGTTTCAGATATCGGAAGCCTGTAATAATTTAATCCCCAGGAGAGGTTAAAGGTAAAATAAGCCACTGCCAGCACCATTACAGTATCTCTTAAGAGTGGCTTCCAATTATCTGCGAGTGATTTTCCCCTCTTTATCAGATAGTAGAACAATCCGATGATAAGAATACCATAAATCAGATCGCCCACTGAAAATGGGATCCATCCAAAGAGCCATCTGAAAAAGCCCGACCATAATGGGTAAAACCCATTGCTATAATAATTCTCTACCAGTTCCGGATACAGCGCCAGCCATTTAACCACTATGATCTGAGGAATAATGGAAAGAGCGATTCCGTTTTTTAGCCGATTCTTCATCTGATCTTCAAAAATAACACAATTCCCATCTCATAGAGCGCCACTAAAAATTATGCCTGCTCAGAGCGGGAAAGAATTCTAAATTACAAATGAAACTCGCGGAAATTTGGAAGCGTTGATGTACTTTTGGAGGATTGATAATATACTATGAATACAGAGATCAGCAATTTAGAACCAAAACCTGTCTGGCGCAATTTTGCGGCACTGAATTCGGTACCGAGACCGTCGAAAAAAGAAGAGAGAGTAATTCGTTTCATGGTGGAGTATGGAGAAGGTTTAGGCCTTGAAACCATGACAGATAGAGTAGGCAATGTGATAATAAGGAAGCCTGCCACCAAAGGTATGGAAGACCGACAGATGGTGGTGTTACAGTCGCACCTCGATATGGTACACCAAAAAAATACTGCCACCGAATTTGATTTCGAAACCGAAGGGATAAGAATGATTATCGATGGAGACTGGGTAAAGGCAGAAGGCACTACGCTTGGGGCTGACAACGGAATGGGAGTAGCAGCAATTATGGCGCTCCTGGAGAGTACCGATATCCCCCATCCACCGCTGGAAGCGCTGTTTACGATCGATGAGGAAACCGGGATGACAGGTGCCATGGGCCTTGAAGGAGGTTTGTTGAAAGGTAGTATACTCTTAAACCTCGACACGGAGGAGGACGATGAAATCGATATTGGCTGTGCAGGTGGAATCGATATTACGGCAGAAAAGGCCTATAAAGAAGTAGATATTCCCGCAGAAGTAAGCGGTTTTAAAATATCGGTGAAAGGATTAAAAGGCGGCCATAGTGGAATGGATATCCATCGGGGACTGGGAAACGCCAATAAGATCATGAACAGAATTCTCCTGAATTCGCTGTCGGAATTCAATATCGGACTCCAGGAGATAAACGGCGGCGGTCTGCGTAATGCGATACCACGAGAAAGTACGGCGGTTATTTATATACCGGGCGGGGCGGTGGAAGCCTTTAAGGAACAACTCGAACAATGGACAAATACTATAAAGGAGGAACTGTCCGCAACCGAACCAGGCCTTATTATCGAACTAACTCCAGCCGGTTTGAAAAAGAAAGCGGTGGCGGCAGATGATCTTTCCCAACTTCTTCGCACGATATATGCCATGCACAATGGGGTATATGCGATGAGTGCCAGTATCCCCGATCTGGTGGAGACTTCTAATAATATTGCAAGGGTAGGTGTAACGGAAGGTAAAATGTCTATACAATGTCTAACTCGCTCCTCGGTAAATTCGGCTAAGACAGACCTTGCCGAAAGCCTGCGGTCAGCTTTAATATTGGGAGGTTTTTCGGTAAAACTCAGCGGGGAATATCCAGGTTGGAAACCGAATCCCGATTCGGCCATACTAAAGGTACTTACCAGGAGGTATGAGGCTTTGTTCGGTCAGAAACCCGACGTGGTAGCCTGTCATGCGGGCTTGGAATGTGGTATTTTAGGACAAAATTATCCGGAGATGGATATGATCAGTTTTGGCCCTACGATTAAAGGGGCTCATTCTCCTGATGAAAGAGTAGAAATAAAATCGGTTCAAAAATTCTGGAATTATCTGCTCGATATTCTTGCCCATATACCGGCAGCATAGGATAAAGCATATTGCCTGTCAACTAATTAGATTCAATTTCGTTAAAAATACCTAACTTTAATAGGAATCATAAAACGACGACAATGGGTATCAAAAGTTTTCAGGGACGACGAAAGAAACCGCAGAATGAGGAGGTTCCTCTGAGGGTTAGGGACTATATGACTAAAAAATTGATCACGTTTAACCCGGAGCAGTCGGTGGAGGAGGTGATCGAAGAACTTATCCGCTATAAGATAAGTGGGGGGCCCGTAGTTAATGAAAAGAATGAATTGGTGGGGATTATTTCGGAAGGTGATTGTATTCGTCACGTAAGCGAGAGTCGCTACCATAATCTGCCGGGCGAAATTAGAAAAGTGGAGCAGCATATGGCCAAAAATGTGGAAACCATAGATGGCGACATGAATATTTTTGACGCCGCCAATAAATTCCTTAATGATCGAAGACGCCGTTTTCCTATAGTTGACGATGGAGTCCTGGTAGGGCAGATCTCCCAGAAAGATATCCTAAAGGCTACTCTTTCACTTAAATCTCAGAATTGGAAGTATTAATAAAAAAACCGCGCCTGGCGCGGTTTTTATTTTACTCTATGATCTCTACGATCTCAAGATCGAAGATCAGTTCGGAATTCGGCGGTATAGGTCCTCCGCCCTGTGGCCCTAATCCCAGATGGGAAGGGATAAACAACCGATGTTTGTCTCCTACCTTCATGCGTAAAAGACCTTCTTTGAAGCCCGGAATCAACGGTGCGTCAGGGCTATAGGCCATGGGTATGGGAGTAAACCCGTCCCTGTGAACACGACTGATCTGCTCCAGATTACCATATTTTTCAGCTACAGCTTCTATACTTGAATCGAAAAGAACACCATTGGAAAGCCATCCTGCATAATTCACCAGAATACTATCTCCTGTTTTCGGCATTTGGCCTTGTCCTTCCTTGATCACCTTGATTTTTAAGCCCGAAGGTAATTCTTCGGCCTCAATCTTTTGTTGGGTCACTTCGGTGACAAAATCGTTTTTCACCTTTTTCATTTCCTCCAGTAATCGCTCTTCCTCCCCGAAATAATCGGTCAGTATCTCGACTGCATCGAACTTTTTGGCATCCTTGCCTTTACGTACAATTTCCACACTGTTCATCACGACATCCACAACGGGTTTGTCTTTTCGGTTAGCTTCCTGATAGGTCTTTACCCGGGCGATGGTATCTACTACTTCCATACCGGAGATCACTTCACCAAATACCGTGTGCCTGCCATCGAGGAAGGGCGTTTCTTTATGGGTGATAAAAAACTGACTACCATTGGTTTTAGGACCGGCATTTGCCATAGACAAAATACCTGCTTTGTAGTGGGTGAGGGAATCGTTGATCTCATCCTTGAATCGATATCCGGGGTTTCCACTGCCGGTACCTGTAGGATCTCCTCCCTGGATCATAAAGTCCTGGATCACTCTGTGGAAGGTAACTCCGTTATAATATTGCTTTTCCTTATACTCATCGCTAACAAAGGGATTTGTTCCTTCTGCCAGCGCGATGAAATTGGCGACGGTGACCGGTGTTTTTTCGTGTTCGAGCTTAATAATGATATCTCCCCGGCTGGTTTGAATATCCGCGTAGATGCCATCGGCCAAATCGGTATACTTGCTCGATTTACAACTCGAAAGCGAAATCAGAACAAGGGTAATTAGTACATAAGCATACTTCATAGTATAAGATTTAATTAGGAATACTGTCTTTAGATTGTTCAATGTCTATAATAGTTACTGTAGATTTAAGCGGAATGTTGGGCCCTATACGTTTATCGTCTCCATGATAACCAAATCCCAGATGAGAGGGCAGCAGAAAAGTAGCAGTTTCACCTTTCTGTAAAAGTTTCACACCCATTCTTAGTCCCGGAAAAAGTTCCTCCCGGTCTACCAGGTATTCTATAGACCCAATCTCATCCTGTGAATAAAGGGTATCATTCTGTAAACTGAGAATATCATAGGTCATGGTTACCAGGTCGTTCTCGACAGGCAGATAACCCCGGGTCGGGACTTGCAGTTGATAGGAATACCAGGCCCCGAAATCGGTACTGATAAATTCACGGGTACTGTCGGCAGTTATTAGAGAATTGATGAGTTTCTCTTCGCTGGCCAGGAGTTCACGGTTGCGTTCTACGGATTGTTTGATAAAACTTCCTGTTTTGACCTCCACTGGTTTGCGCGCCTCAGGTCCTCCACAATAGGCAAAAAGCAACCCCAATATGATATAGGGAATATTTCTCATCGAGCCAGTTGTTCTTTATATTCTTCCAATAGTTGTTGAAATCGCTTTACCGTTTCGCTCATGCTGAGATCACTTCTTCCCCCTGCGGCATTCGTATGCCCTCCGCCGTTAAAATGGCTTCGTGCAAATTCATTGACCGAAAAATCTCCCTGTGAACGGAGCGATATTTTGATATAACCCTCATCCCTATTTTCGATAAAGATAACCGCAAAAATTATTCCTTCGAGCGTTAAACCGTAGTTGACAAATCCCTCAGTGTCGCCTTTTTTAAAATTAAACTCATCCATTTCAGCCTGGCGGAGTGTAATATAAGCTGTGTTATACTCTTTCAGGATCACCAAATTATTTAAAGCCCTGCCTAGCAGATGCAAACGGTCAGGAGTATTGTTGTCAAAGATCTTCTGGTGAATACTGCTGCCGCTAATTCCTGTATCGATCAGGTCGGCGACCACCCTATGGGTACGACCACTGGTAGATGGGTACTTAAAAGAACCTGTATCGGTAAGTATTCCGGCATAAATGCACTGCGCAATGTTTTCATCCAGGCGATTTCGATCTCCTAATAATTCGATGAAATTATATACCATTTCACAGGTAGAACTCATTGAAACATCGGAATACATAACCCTTGCATAATCATGTGGTTCCTGGTGATGATCGATCATTATAAAATCTGCTGAAGCGTTTTCAAAAGGAGATTGCATATCGCCAATTCTACGCAGATCGTTAAAATCTAATGTAAAGATCAGTTCGGCCTCTTCAATGATTTTCAACGAAACTTCTTTTTTCTTGTCAAAAATCAGGATTTGGTCTACCCCGGGCATCCATTTTAAGAATTTGGGGAAGTCATTGGGCACTATTACGTGTACATTATGATCTACTTGCCTGAAATAATGCCAGAGGGCAAGGCTACTTCCGATAGCGTCGCCATCGGGGTTTTTATGCGGTGTGATCACGATACTTTTCGGTCCTGACAGCAATTTTTTTACTAGCTGGAGCTCCTCTGAATTCATGCGCGCAAAGATACAATTTAATACCAAAGTCATATGAGTATAAAACATTAATTTTACCCTAACAAATAACCGGTATTCATGTTATACAGAGGCTTATTCCTGATCTTGATCCTACTCTTTTCCTCGTGCAAGTCGGCCGTTAGCACCGAGTCGAATTCCAACCCGGACACCAACTTTACCATCGCTTTCGGCTCTTGTAACAAGGTGGATCTTCCCAATGTGCTTTGGGACGATGTTCTCGCCGCCAAACCGGATATATGGATTTGGGGAGGAGACAATATCTATGCAGACACAGACGATGTAGATGCGATTTCATCCATGTATGAGGAACAAAAGAAAGTGGATGGATATCAAACACTGCGCTCCGAAATCCCTGTAATCGGAACCTGGGATGATCATGATTATGGATTAAATGATGGAGGGGTCGAATGGATAATTAAGGATGAGAGTCAGAAGGCGTTTCTCGATTTTCTCGATGTTCCCCAAAACAGTCGGTTGAGAAAGAGACAAGGTGTATATGCATCACATAAATTCACGAAAGCTGAAGGCGTAGTCAGGGTATTTGTCCTGGATACCCGATACTTCCGAACGGGCCTGACCAAAGATCCCAGCGGACAAAAAAGATATTTACCTAATCGGCCCGGAGAGGGAACTATATTGGGAGTACAACAATGGGAATGGCTCGAGAAAGAGTTGAAAGAATCAAAGGCCGACTTCAACATTCTGGTGAGCAGTATTCAGTTCCTATCCGATCAGCACGGGTTTGAAGGATGGGGAAATTTTCCCGACGAAGTAGCCCGAATGAAACGCTTGATAATGGACTCCGGGGCTAAGGGTGTCATTATACTTTCGGGCGACAGGCATATATCGGAGTTCTCCAGTACCGGTATTAACGGTTTGTCTTATCCGTTGATCGACTTTACCAGTAGCGGACTAACCCATGTCTATTCAGATTATTCTGGCGAGCCCAATCCTTATCGTCGCGGTGAAGTGATCAGTGAGGAAAGTTTCGGACTGGTAAAAATGAGTCTTGCGACCAAACAGGTTGTTTTTGAGATCATTGGAGACGAAGGAAAAATACTGGCAAGACTCGAACAGCAGTATTAATGTTGCGGGTTGAAAACAGAAAGTGTATTTTTGCCCAAAATTTTTCAGAATGTCAGGAAACAGAACATTTACCATGATCAAGCCAGACGCTGTTGAAAATGGCTATATCGGTCCGATACTTGCAAAAATCAGCTCCGCTGGATTCAAGATCGTTGCGATGAAGTTCACACAACTCAGTAGGAGGGATGCACGTGAATTCTATGCCATTCACAAAGGGCGTCCGTTTTTCGATGAATTGATCCAGTTCATGACCCGGGGACCCATTGTTTCCGCGATCCTGGAAAAGGACAATGCTGTAGAAGATTTTAGAGCATTGATCGGGGCTACCAACCCTCAGGAGGCTGCCGAGGGTACAATCAGGAAATTATATGCTAAGGATATCGGCGAAAATGCCGTTCACGGTTCCGATAGCGATGACAACGCCGCTATCGAGGGGGCTTTCCATTTCTCAGGTAGAGAGATTTATACCTAAACGCACCGAAAGGAAGCCGAACATCACCGTAGAATTAACTTGTGGACGAGATCCTTGCCAAGCGCTTCGTTGAGCAAGGCAATTATTTTTGAACGCCCCAGGCTTAATTCTTCCCGGAGTACAGAGGAAGATAAGGCTACATAAAGCGTATCTCCTTTGAGTTGAACTGCAGTGGTATACTTACTTACACCAGGGCCCATGGCTTCTTTCCAGACCTCCTTTACCCTTATTTGATCGATACCTTTTTGCAGCTTGTTGGATTCTATGAATTCCTCCAGGGCCTGTTTTAAACTTCTATGTTCCTCTTTTCTGCTCACTATTCCAATATTCCTTTAAATCTCCTGTAATGGTAGGCCACACCTTGCGGGGTTTTCATGATCATTTGGTCCTTATCTATGAGAGCGATCTCCTCTTCCCATTGGCTCAGATCGTTGCTATAATGCATTCTAAAGGTACTTTTTTCTTTCGATATTTCGAATAGTTCCGCATCATCTGTTGTTGTATACGTACCATCCATATTAGGGTGCACTTTCTTTCTAAAACCTTTAAGGTTCTCGTATTCGATATAGTCTATTGTGCTGTTCACCGTGTACTGCTTGGTCTGGCCATCGGGGAAGACCACTTTCTCAATTTCCCAGTACCCGTTAAGCTGGTCAAGATCGTTAATGGTTAGTTTTTTAGCGCATCCCAAGAGAATGACAAAGATGAAGACAAGGCCGATGGACCGCATTTCAGAGAGTATAAATTTTATAGGTTTGATGTATTTGTGCGATTATATTTTCAGTTCTTTCGGCATGAGTATCACTAAGGAAGATTTGACCGAAATGATCGTCGTCCACCATTTTTACAATATGTGCAACCCGGTTTTCATCAAGCTTATCAAAAATATCGTC
>JBDNAQ010000040.1:0-4076 GCA_039768345.1 Flavobacteriaceae bacterium | reverse complement strand
CTGGAAAAAGGATTTAGCACGATCAGCAGGAATATGACACTGGGAGAAATGTTGATCAAGTCGGTGTCCAAATCAAAGCGGAATATTTTTCCCGTCCTTGATGAAAATCAGGCGTTGGTTGGAATCGTCACCCTTGATAACATCAGGGAGTTTATGTTCGACTCGGGAATGTACGACAAGATAACCGTCGAATCCTTTATGCATCAGGCACCGGAACATATATTTTACGAAGATGATAGTATGCAGGCAGTCATGGACAAGTTTCAGCGGAGCGAAGCCTGGAACCTCCCGGTGATTAAAGATGGCAGGTATTTAGGGTTTATTTCAAAATCTAAACTGATGACAGCCTATAGAACCGAGTTGATTAACTTTACAAGGGAAGATGAAGACTAGTATCAGATATATACTTTTAATTATTACTCTCGCATCATTATCGGCCATTGCTTATGGTTTTTTTCATCTGGAAGAAGAACCTTCATTCGCCCATAAATATATCGGTTTTGGTACGCTGGGTTTATTTTTAGTTGCCATGCCATTATTCCTCCTTACGGCGGGCAGGGGAAAGAAGATGAAGGACTATATGTTGACCGAAGAAAATATCAGGAAAATGAGGAAATCAAAAGATAAAAACCCTGATAATCAATAATTTTTGTCCAGTTTCCAAAACGATATGGATTAAATCTGCTAACTTAGTATTATTATTATTTTAATTTTTTATTAATGACTGGTACAGTAAAATTTTTCAATGAATCCAAAGGTTATGGGTTCATTACCAACGACGAAACGGGAAAAGACATCTTTGTTCATGTAACGGCACTTAACGGCCTTGAACTGAGAGAAGGTAACAAAGTAGAATACCAAGAAGAAGAAGGCAGAAAGGGAGTGGTTGCTGCTCAGGTGCAACTTATCGGATAAGAATATTTTATTTTGAGTGATTCAAAACCCCGATCGAATGATCGGGGTTTTTATTTGCCTTAAAACAATTGTTAGTTCAGATTCCTTCTCTGTATAAAAAATCGCTTTAATAGATCTGAAGCCTCTTGAGCAAGGATACCCCCCACCAGGTCTGTCTTCGGATGCAACTGTCCACCCATTGTACTAAAACCTCTTTGAGGATCGTAGGCTCCAAAAACAACCTTCGGAATTTGGCTCCAGTACAGCGCCCCTGCACACATCTGGCAAGGCTCCAATGTTACATAAAGCGTACATTGATGCAGGTATTTACCCCCAAGAAAATTGGCCGCTGCAGTTATGGCCTGCATTTCCGCATGGGCTGTCACATCTGTAAGTTGCTCGGTGAGATTATGTGCTCTTGCAATGATCCTATCCTGAACCACGATTACTGCCCCAATCGGGACTTCACCTTTTTCGAAAGCTGTTTCAGCCTCCTGAAGAGCTTTTTTCATAAAGTAAGTGTCGTCTAGCTGAAACTCCATGGGGCCAAAAATACAATATTAGCTGTATTTCATCTTAACTGATAAAATGATTTTGAATTACATTTGCCCATAGTATTAAATGAGCAATAGTACAGGTATAACCAACGATATCCACCAGGATTTCAGCCAGATGAATTTTTTGTGTAAAAGCATTTGTTTACTGTTAATCTCGATGTTCTTCGCCGGAGTATCGAGCACAAGTGCACAAGACAGTATCCCACCACCGATTCCTGTCGATACACTCGTAATAGATAGTCTGCCCCCACCCATTGTAGATACCATCGTTATCAGGGAGACCCAGAAAATTGTCAAAATAGTTCCCAGGGGTGTTGTGCTGAGTAATCCATGGATTTCTTTTACCGACACCAAACCAATCACCAAAAGGAAAAAGAAGTTTGTAGTTCCCTCGTTCTGGGAGAGGGTAAATAAAGTAAGTTTTGTCTTGAATGAGGCTGCATTTGTGAATTGGAATGCCGGAGGTGATAATTCGGTTTCAGCAATAGGTCGTTTAGATTTTGAACGCAATTATAAGTTCAGACATATTCAATGGGATAATGTTCTTGCGCTTCGATACGGTTGGAATACCCAGGAGGGGCGAGAGCCGCGAAAGACAGAGGATGCTATACGATTGCGTTCCACTTTTGGATATCAAAGGGATACACTTAGCCCCTGGTATTTTTCCGTTAAGGGCAAGTTTAATACCCAATTCACCGATGGATTTAATTATCCAGACCGCACTACTCCCATTTCTCGTTTTATGGCTCCGGGTTATTTTTTTATCGGAGGCGGGGCATCATATATTCCGAAGGGTAAAAATTTCAATGTTTATATGTCGCCAACATCCTTCAAAACAACCTTCGTGTTAGATGAAAATCTGGCCAATCAGGGAGCGTTTGGTGTTACTCCGGCCATACTCGATGATGAAGGAAATGTTCTTGTACCCGGGGAGCAGACTTTTGTAGAATTTGGAATCCTGATCACCAATTACTGGGAAAAAGAAATTCTAAAAAACGTTGTCCTCCAACATGCTTTGAGTCTTTATACCGACTATATCAGATCTTTTGGTAATGTAGACGTAGATTGGGAACTCAATTTTAATTTTACGGTCAACAATTTTATCGAAGCTACTCTCGGGACCCACATTATCTACGATGACGATATCAAATTTGATCGGGTAATTGCAGACGATGGTACCGTGGTCAATCCGGGTGGTGCCCGGGTTCAGTTAAAACAGATTTTGGGTATTGGACTGGTCTACAGCTTTTAGAGCTGTTTTCCGCTGATCTTATTATGGATATGCACAGCCAGACCATCAGACAAACTGGCCACATAACAACTTGCATTCAGAAGAAGATCGTAATACGAGCTCTCGGTAACCCTGAACTCCTCCGGCAGACCGAGTATCATGAGTCGGTCGTAATTTGAAGGATTCCCATTTTTAGTGTTGATCAAAGCCATGGCAGTAGCTTCCAGGATATCGGTGAGTATCCTGTAGCCGGCAATCTCTTTGTCGAGGACTTCTTGTGAGCGGTAAATCTTATCGACACTCAGTTTTATAATATCATCAATCTGAGCTTCGTACCGGCTTCTATCGAGAAGACCTGTGTCGAAAGAACCCTCGAGGATCTCATTTTCATTCGACTCAAAGACCCTTGCGGCTTCGGCGATAAGTGAGCTGATAGCAAGCGCCCTTAAATAACTCAAACGGTCCTGCATAAGGGTCAGTCCATTGAATTTTTTAGTATTAATCGAATCCTTCACCAACCGGATCAGGTATTCAAGCGCATATTCCTCGGGAATAAGGCCAAGATTTATTCCATCTTCAAAGTCGATGACGGTATAGCAAATATCATCTGCAGCCTCTACCAGATACGCAAGAGGATGCCGGTGATACGCCCTATAACTTCCATGATGCCGTTCTTTAAAGCACAGTTCGGTGGCGACATCTTCGAATGCAGCCTTATCCCGTTGGAAGAAGCCATATTTTTTATCGGCTATGTGCCGGCTTGGTTTAATCGGCAAGGACTCCTTAGGGTATTTAGTAAAGGCCCCAAGTGTAGCATAACTAAGCCTGAGTCCGCCTGCTGCCCCGGGGCGGTCTCCGGTTAATAGTCGGAAACCATTTGCGTTACCCTCGAAACTTACCAGGTCCTGGTATTCCGCTTGGTCCATATATTTTGCAAATTCTTTCCCGGAACCATGTTCGAAAAAATCACCTATCGCTTTCTCACCGCTATGTCCGAAAGGTGGATTCCCTATATCATGGGCTAATGCCGCTGCTGCTACAACCGCTCCAAAGTCATTGGACCGGTATCCAAGTTGGGATAAATCCGGGTGCTTTTTCAGTATATTCTGTCCGGATATCCGGCCTAAACTCCGCCCAACCACAGAAACTTCAAGGCTATGAGTAAGCCGGGTATGCACAAAATCGGTCTTGGAGAGCGGAATCACCTGGGTCTTATCCTGCAAACTGCGGAAGGCGGAAGAGAAGATAACCCGATCGTAATCTACCTCAAATCCGAGACGGCTTTCATCCTGCTCCTTGCGTATCCGCTTAAATGTATCTCCAGCTCGTTTAAGCGATAATAGAGATTCCCAACTCATTTTTTTCAAGATTTTGCCGCAAGATACGTCATTTGG
>JBDNAQ010000313.1:0-4523 GCA_039768345.1 Flavobacteriaceae bacterium | reverse complement strand
GTGAAAGGTGAAAGTTGAAGTTAAAGAGTGAAACGTATTTTTGTCACCTCCTATTTCACTCGAGTGAATAAGAATAAAGATTCCTCCCAGTTCCTGCCCTTTGTTCATCGGAAAGAAGAAGTGTATGGTTGTCCATAAAACTCACCGATTCCAATTGGGTTGTGGCCCCTAAGTCGATAAAACGGATAGTTCCTTTGGTAAAGTCGTCTTCACTGAATTCTGTAAAGACCCACAGTTTGCCATAACTCAGCAAAACTATTTTTTCACCGTCGGGAGAAATATCGGCAGAGGTAATTCGGCAACTGGCATATTCTTCACAAGGGGTAAAACTACCTATCAGGCTAGCTTTATGTTTACCTTTCTTTGCAGGCACTTTATAGATGAGTGCTTCACCATCGAAAGGATGTGCCCTGTTCTTTGTCAGCAGGTAAAGAGAACCCTCCCTATAGAAAAGAGCCTCCGCATCATATTTCAGGTTCTTTTTTTTAGGAGGGAATTTTTTTTGTTCCGGATAACTCAGTTCTATCTTTTGTGCGTGGATCACTTCTCCTTTCTCAGTCTCTGGATTAGGGATTTTATAGATTACCAGGTTTTTCCGACGGTTATTGTTGTTTCCGGTATCAGCAATATAGACATTGTCGTCTTCGTCTTTAGCAAGGTCTTCCCAGTCTTTGTTTTTAGCATTGCCGACGTGATACGCCTTTAGAAGTTCACCTTTAAAACTAACCTGGTAGATCTTATCGGCACCACCACTGTCGTTTATCATCCATACAGTGCTGTCACTTAGATGCACCATACCGGAATTCTCATCAAGTTTTTTAGGAAGTTTAGCGACATAGCTGAGTTGTCCATAATTGGAACAGCCCACGCAGAGCATAAGAATCACTATGACACTACACTTATTCATCCTTCTCTTTGATAGGTAAGAAAACCTCTGCTTTCCAATTGATTGCGTTACCCCCAAAATTTGGATTATTATAAAAAATTTCAATCGGTAAACCATCTACTTCCAAATCATTTTTTCTTGCATAGTTGTACAAGGCGTACCAGGCCCTATCGGATGTAATATAGTTACCATTATACACCGCCTTAATAGCCTTTTTAGCATATAAATGTTTATAGTGTATTTCAGGATGTTTGGGCAGAATAACCGATTTGATTATGGGATAGCAAAAATTGAATGTAAGGCTATCCGCTTCCCTGTTCCACCCAACTACTTCGAGAATAGGCGGGCCATTGAGCTCTACACCATTATCAAGTAGAACTCCATTTAACAATGGGTAGTCTTTCATCATGCCTGTCGCTTTGTTGAATTGGCTGGTGGTATTAGATGTGCACGCGCAAAAGGTAGATCTTGTTTCAGATTCTCCTTCAATTTTTACCTTGATATCACCAAGGTGTTCATTGAGTATATTGAAAAAATCCAGCAGGGATTTTCGCGTACGCTTTTCAAAATCCGTGTCTTTAAAAGGGATCTCTAATTTGTTGGCAAGGCTATGATTGAGGTCTTTAGCATAGACTTTTACTTTGGAAGTTGTATCGTTGATTGGAATTATTTTCCATTCATAGCGATGTACAGAATCGTTATACTTTATTAGTTGTGTCACATGACGTAAATCTTTTGATTCTGTGATCTTCGCACTATCGATTTCTGAATTCCAGAATTTTATCGTTTGATTTACGATGCCCGGATAAGAATCAACTTCGAAATTTACCAGATAGTCGTAGGGTTTGATGAATAGGTACCAAACTATCCCCGCTATGATTAGGATACCAAGGGATACCAAAACTTTCTTTATCATAAAATCAATTGGTAGTTAAATTCTCATTTTTTGTCATGGACAGATTCTCGAGCACAAATTTCCCTAAATTACGTCCTTGCTCAAGACCTATAGCAACCGCTTTTCTGTAATGTATTCCTCCATACATTCTGCTAATTGCCGCTTCAGCTGCAGCCTGATCAAAGGATTCGAATTTCCTCACTGGCAGGCCATAAGGCAATTCTGTATCATCGTCAAATGCAAAATCTTCCCCGAAAATTTCGGTCAGGGTTTTGGCTGCAGCACCCGAGACCACACTGTGGCCACTGGTATACTCTGGGAAAGGCGGTGTCTGCAACACGGGTTTCCAATTTTCGTCTATATGCTCGTTGATCAGGGTTTCCGGACGAATCAGGCTCGAGCGGTATTTTTCATCCCAACAGCTGATAAATGCATCGGCTATGGCAATGGATGTTTTCGTATAGGCATAGACGGTATGATCGAAGTCACTGCTGTTTTTCCTGCAGGCAATTTTAACAATCCCAATCCAATGGGCACCGGGAGTGATCTTTTTTGTAGCGAACATCAGGTGGCCACGCGTAACGGAAACGTAAGGATTACAATCCCAGAACTTTGCGATAGCAATTTCTTCTGATTCGTCACCTTTCTCCGTGATCTCTTTGCTGATATCGTACACTTCTTTTAGCTCTTTATAAAAATCCGAATCATCTTCCATAGAGAATGGTGGGGGTGGAGTTGGTCTGAACTGTGCTGAAGAATCGATGACGAAAGGGCGGATCTTATTCCAGTGGGGCTCGATACCATCCATGTAGGCCGGTGGAGTGGGTTGCCATCTCGATGGATCTTCAATATCAACGGTAAATTTAGGCATGGTCCGTGTTTGTTTGTAGTTGTCCTCATCCATCCAGGCCGCTATATGTTCTGCGACTTCTAAAGCATAAGTTTTGGAGGCCATAAACTCTGCTTCATTGGTGTCTGCCCATTGCTGATAGAGACTATCGCGGTATGCTGTCATCAATTCCTCAGAAAATATAAGCCTGCGGCTAATATCCATATGAGCTATTAATGATGCCAGAGGGTAATTGATATCTTTTATCCCTTTCGCTTTGGGAATAGATGTAAGTCCTTTTAGTTGTCCTTGCAGGGAAAAATAGTCGTTGTTCTGTTGAGCCAATATCTCATAAGCCGCGATGTTCGGATACGCATAGATCCTACTGGCCACGGGAGGTGAAAAAATATCATGAATCATTATTTCGGTAACCCTGTCTACCGATTTGTGATAGTTTTCTGCGCTTACCTCAATGTGCGACTGTTGTTTATTGCAGGCCGAAAATACCATTAAGGTCAACAATCCAATAATATACTTCATTGCAGTCATTTATGTTTAGTTAGTTCGTATAACTGTGCTTCATCGTTGTTAATAGTGACCAATAAATAAGGCCGTTCATTCATAGAAATAATATTCAGGTGCCGTACCGATTTTTGCATGAAGTCTAAACCCAGCTGACCTCCTGTGACGATATCGTTTTGATCTTTGATAAGTGCACCGGCAAAAGAGTCGAATCTTCCATGATAAGGTTTTACACCGAAGTAATTTCCACCCGTCAGAACCTCTTCGGTACCGTCTGAATCAAAATCGTAAACAAGAAAATCTGCTATAGGTGATAGTTGAAGTTCTTTCGGAAACGGTTTAAATTCAAAATATCCGTTCTGGTTGATGAGGTATCCGGAACGCAGTTCATGTACTTCCCATAACTTGGCCTTAGCCAATAGCTTTGGGTCAAAAATTTCAGATATGCTTTTACCTGCGAAATCTTTGTATCGGGTAAATTGTTTTCTCAGATCGACCATTTGAGTAGCAAGACCATCTAGTCCTTCAATAGGAAAATACTTCTTTCCTTTGGCCAAAGCCACTATCGTTTCGGTACTGCCATTATTATCAAAGTCTGCATAATACATCTTCAGTGGCTGCTTTACCGATGCGGTGAACTTACTGTTGTTACCCCAGTTTCCAATAATAAAGTCCTTATCCCCGTCCTTATCGATATCAAAAACCTCAATACTCTGCCAGAGGCCACTAATCTGCTGATCTAAGAGTGAGACCTCTTTTAATTTACCCTTTTCATTTTTAAAGAATTTGGGAGCCATCCATTCACCTACAATTACAAGGTCGGGTTTGCCGTCATTGTTGAAATCTTCCCAAATAGCATCGGTGACCATACCTATGTTGTTAAGTTGCTTGTTTTCAACGACATAGAACGCACCCGATCTGTTTTCCATAAGGAAGGAAGTGGGAACATTGCCAAAATCATTGGAAATCGACTGGTTTCCAATAAAGACATCAAGATCACCATCATTATCATAATCGAATGGTTTTATCACTGAGGCATTATGAAATGAATCCGGTATGGAAGTACGCATAAATTTTCCTTCCCTCTGCAGGAAATAATCGTTGAGCTGCTGATTCATACCATCAAAAAAATCAGCACCGCCCACACCAACCATCAGATCATATTCAGTATTGCCATCAAAATCTTCTATGGCCGCTACCACAACCTCTTTGATGGAGTCTCGGATTAATTCTTCGTTCTGGCGCTGTTCAAATCCGTTGCTGTTCTGTAAATATATCAGCGATGGTTTAGACCGTGAACCTCCAAAATAAATGTCCTCTTTTCCATCACCATTAAGATCACCTATAGCCGTTCCGGGACCTCGATCAGATAGTTTATACGGGATTAATTT
>JBDNAQ010000312.1:0-12287 GCA_039768345.1 Flavobacteriaceae bacterium | reverse complement strand
GAGGTAATCCGTTGCACTAACTGTGAAAATTTGAAGCCCAAGTTTGTTCTGGCTGCTCCCAAGCAACACCCCCTTTCCAGGATCACCGAGCGCAGCCAGGTAATCCGTTGGACTAACGGTGAAAAATTGAAGCCTAACGCTGTTCTGACTTTTCTCGTGAAACCTCGCATTACTCATATGTCAAGAGATCATTATAGACGCTTATTTACTGCATTTTTGAGTTCCCATTTAATATTTATTAAAAATGAAATGAAATTACAGCCTGCGGGCTTAAATTATATCTCGGGGAGGAGGGTATTTACCCCAGCTCCAAATAGTCAATTCATTCCACTATTTGAGCGTATCTACTGTCCGCTCGACTGTCTTAAAAATCAAATCGTTTCCCCAATATAAAACGAAACTGTTCGGTAGCCAGTCTAAAGTCATATGGACCAAAATCAATGCCCCGAAAGTTTATGGAGCCTGTGAGACCGATAAAAAAATGTTTGTGTTCATAACCCAATGCCGCCCGGGCGAGCAATTGGGCCGCGGGTTGTTCTTCTGTTCCTTTGGTATTACCAAGTTCTACAATGCTTACCCTTTGGTAACCAAAACCCGGTAAAACGGCAATCCCAAAAATAAACCTGTCCCTGGTCACAAAATTGTGGGCATAACCCACAGAAACCCCGATAGCTAAATTCTTGAACTCCTTGATGTTGATCACATTTCTGATACTATCAGGGAATTGCTGGGGTACAAATCCATTGTCGGTCTTAGATTCATCATAATTGAAGAAAGCGCCCAGGAGAAAACTGCCAGAGCTTTTGTTCTGGATTTCGTCCCTGACGAAGGCTGCCCTATACGAGTATTTTTGGGAGTTGAAGATATAGAAGCCAATAGCCCCTAACGACAATACGCGCATGCTGGATAATTGAGGGAATACATCACTATTCCTTTCGATAAAATCTTCCGGATTAGAATTATAATAGCCTTTGTACAATTGAAAATAGCCATCGGCTCCAAATGTATTGCTGTACATACTTCCCTGGACATCAAAGCGTTGTGTTTCACCGAATCGTCTGTTGCTTTCGGCAGACTTCGGTGGACTAAAAGCCACGCCCAAACCAAATTTCTTGTAGTTGAAACCAACTCCGATGCTGGTAGTTCCATTGGGCAAAAGATCGATTGTTTTATCTTCTTCCTTGTTTACTATAGACAGCGAATTGCCTTTTGTGACTGTATATAAACGAATAAGGAACTTATCGGACAAATCGAGTATCGAGATTGAATCCGTTTCCTGAGCCATCAATCCAAGGCCGGGTATTAATAGAAATAGCATCAAATTAAAAGACCATGGTCCTCTACAGGGTCTGTACATCGGCTTTGGAAATATTACAATTATTGATGAAAGTAGAATTTTAAGTCGCGATGGGCAAATACCAGTTCGTATAACAAAACTCTATATTGAATGAATTTCCAAAGGGAAAATAGCCACGATAAATTGGCGATATCCCAGTATAATTGATGTCTATAATGGAATAGCAATACAAATAATTATCAATTCGGGCAATGGAAAATCCTTCGGTTAACGGGTATATTAGCGTTTCCCTATTGGCGATCGTTCACTGTTCACCTACCACTTCCATCACCCTTCATCCAGCACCTTTCTTCCAGCATCCATCCCTCACTGCTTACTCGCATACTTCCCAACGATTATCGCCACCACCACAGCTATATAAAACTGGCCGGTTACTGCCATGATCATAGCCAATGATTTGGCTGCGGGTAACTGAGGGGTAATATCTCCATAACCCACAGTGGTTAGTGTGACCATGGTATAGTATACGAGATTGATCTCCTCACCTTCGGTAAATGGATAGGAACCCGGAAAGATCAGCTCCACAAAACCTACGAGGCTGATAAACAAAATACCCAGTAATAAGTACCCGTTTACAGCTTCCAGGATGGTAAAGAGTGAAACTGTTTTTTCAGCCATTATTTCACCAATGGCACGAGCGACAATGTAGAGAATGAAGAGATTGGTCGTCACGATGGCCAGGTAATTCAGATAGACAAAATCTGTGGTTCTCATAGCCACCTCGATCACGATCAGCACAATACCTAAAAAAACCAACCTCCTCGATATGGTAGAGGCCGCTAGAAAGATGATGATGGAAATAAGAAGAATCGGCAAAAAACTGGACTCCAAATCGAGTGTCGGTATTATAAACACAAAAAAACTAAGTGCCACCAACAACAAGACTGCTGTCAGTCCATGATCATCTAATACTTTTTTAATACTCTCTAACATATATATTGGTCCGGATCTGTATTTGCCTTATCTATTATATTTCAAATTCTCAGTGCCAAACTGTTTATTTGGAGGTGTAATGCTTTCGTTTTTTAAGCAGCCAGATAAATACCGGAGGAAGGAGGAACCATGCCAGGGTCCATACCAGAGGCCCTACAAAGGCCAGACCTACATTGAATACCGCCGTTAATGGCTCCATGAGGTTGGTCTTGGTTACCTGCTTGATATCTTCATCAGACATTTCTTCTCTAACCAGCCCATTTTTAGCTGCATATTTCCATAGACCAATACTCATAAAGCCGGCAATAGCGAGCGCACCGGCCTGTAAGGCTGGTGATGATTTGGTCTCCAGATTCGGATCTGCGATCGCAAAATAGACAAAGAGGACCACGAAAAACAACTGAACCAATGAGAGCGCGGCATGGGTGTAATTGGTTTTAACCAAATGCTTAAAGATATTGCTGTTCTGGTTCCAGTAGAGCAGGGACAATCCTGCCCCTATAATGATACGTAGAAATTCTGTTCTGCCATCCCAGAGATGGCTCAACAGCCCATAAGGTTTTTCGGTCCAGGTCATTTCTTCAAAATGAGGCAGATACTGACTCACGATATGGAAGAAGATCACCGCATATACAACATCGATAAAGCGACTGAGTCGTCTCAGATAAATGGTTTCAGGATTTGTGCTTAAAGTATTCATATTGTTGGCTTTTCAGTGGGTAAAGGTTAGAGTATAAATTCGATCAGAAAACGAAGATCATAGACGGTCCCGTTCGTGGGTCGCACAACGTTCTTAAAGAACTGGGCTCCCAGGTTGAGCGTCGTATTCTCCCCTAATGGAACCTGGTATTGGGCGCCTCCACCCAGAGGGAGATAGACTTTTTCACCGGCTGGTTTGTCCCAATATACAGAAACACCATATGGAATATAGATCAAATCGAATCGTTTGGCCAGGTTATAGACCACAAAGGGTTTGATCATCAGCATATTCACCGGCTTGCGGTCTGCAGCACCGGCAAAAGACCAGACTTGCAAAGCGATAGCCCCTGCAAACCAACGACCACTTTCAAATTCATAGTCGAAGCTGGGACCCGCAGACCACTTCTCACTGCCTAGAGTGGGATCACTGGCCGTGGGAAACATGGCCGCAAAGCCCAGTGCAAAATGATGCTTGCCGTGATGTGCTCCCCTACGACTAAACCAAAAGCCCGTCAATAGGTCGTTTATCCCATCCGCCGCAAAAATGCCATCAGGATCTGGACTTCCGGGATTTCCAGGAGGCTGCCCGGGGATTACCCTCGGGTACTGGTTTACCTCAAAATAGGAGATATTCTTGATATTATATGGCCCTATGTTCAGGTAGCTCTCAAATTCCAGTCCCAGAGTCTTCGCATCATCACCAGGATCGTTAAGGAAACTGAAGAAAGGCCAGGTACGCTGCGATCCCAGACGATAGATAGGTCGGTTAGACTCCTGGTGTTCTTCGCCTTCTCCATGCTCTTCTTCCTGAGCTAACAAAGGAGTAGCACAAACACTGGTAAGGAATATTAACAAACTTATTTTATAAATTTTCAGCATCGACTTATATCTTAATCCTCGCTTAGAAATATTTAATTATTCTTATTTTTTACCGCCTCCTACGGGCATGGTGTAGGTGAGATTCAAACGGAATGAAGTTTGGACTGCAGGACCCTGATAGTTTTTATAGATCGCACTGGTCTGATATTCGGCATAAGCGTTGATCGATCCTTTTTCCAGTACCCATACTTTCCCAAATCGTAATCCGATAGGCAGGTAAAAGCCACCGGTGTTCCAGTCGTACAACGCAACCATATCCCCATTTCCTACATAATATCCGGCGTCTCCAATACGATAGTTAAGGAATGGCGCGATACCCAGTGGGTTTGTATCTGAAGTTCCTGCCGGCAAAGTACGGGGATCTATAGCGCGAAACGACTGGGTAAGTAAAACCCCATAGAACCATCGTCCTGAGGTATTCACCACCGCTCCTGAAAGTCCGTAACCCCATTCGTCCCTGGCTACTTCTTTATTTCCAGGCAGCGTGACCATGGGTCCAATACCGGCCCTACCCGTTCCCCAATCTGAAAAGCTGGGAATGATCAGGGCAAAGATCTCTGTGTTCCCAAAGCCCGAATTCCCGGTGTTCACATCTTCATAATGTCGGATGGTTACCCTGGGAAGTATCGTCAGGCCTTTTAAAGGAATAGGGGCAACAATACGCAACTGGACATAGTTGTCTAGTCCTGCTCTTCTGGGGGCTCCATTTACAATGTCATCAAAATAATTGGGCATAGACTGATAGGCAAACTGGAAACTCCATTGTGTTGCCGTGGCATCCAACGCTTTGGAGGTGTCGTCCTGGCCACCTGCTGAGCTGTCTGTAGTCTCATCGTCCTGGGCCATAGCCGGTAGCACAAGTAATAGTACCAGCATTAGAAATAGTCTTTTCATTATAAAGGATTTAAGTTTTAGCAATTATTTGTATTAAGCACTATTTAAATTTCTTTTCACCGCGATCACATCGTACAAGAACAATCCCTTGAGCTTTTCCCAGAAATCACCTCCCAGAACGAATAGACTTAGTAGCAACATGAGGTCCATCCCTATAGTGGCAAATAGCGGCACCTCTTCCAAAAACGGGATATAATGGGCTAAATATGGTTTTAGGAAACCAAGGATTATCGGGATACAAAACATGACGATGCCAAGACGGTACCGGCTAATACTAACCCGGTCTGGCGACACCCGGGTAAGTAGTTTTGTGGCCTTGTTCTTCAAATATTGATATCCCTGCTTGCCCATGATAGCCACGGCCAGAATCATAAATAATTCGGGGATCCCAAAGGCTAGCAGTCCGCTAAGTATACTGATCATCGAAGCCGACAAGCCGGAATCGATGACAAAGGGGATCAGCAACGGACTTAAGAATCCACTGATCAAAACGATTGCTCCGATAATTAGCCGGGTACTTTGGCTTTTAGTGATTTCCATATGCTATTTATAATTGCGCATCATACGCAGGCTATCTTGTGATCATCACAGGCCCCATAACCCCTGTAATATAAATTCTGTCTTCATCAATTGGAATAAAAAGACCACCGGCGGTATTAAATATGGGATTGCTGCCCAAATTGGTGGTGGAAATTTCTTCACCAGTATTCCAGTCAACCGTCTGCAAGGAATAATTCCCTTCCTCTGCTATGGTGAGGGTTACAGTATTCGCCGCGGCAGAAACCGGATAGAGCGCCCATTGCAATCCCCGTTGAAGGGTCCAGTCGCTCTTTAAACTCCTTGTTTCCTTATCCCAGCTCCATTTCTCCACACCTGTAGGGGGTTCCCGGGTCACCCCGGCGGTAAGCACGGTTTCAAAAATCGCAAGCTTGTCATTTTCATCGTATACGGGATCGGGCCATGCAGAAGCCATCATCATCACCCCGTTTCCATAGATATGCGGCGACCATTCGATCGTTGCCGGAACATCGATGGTGAGTTTGATCTGATCGGCTATTCTTCTCGACTTGGTTCCCGGTTTTTGTTCAAAATCTTCCGGAATCTCATCACGCCAGAAAGCCACTGCACTGATATCTTCTCCAGCATCGGCTACAAAAACAAGATGGTCCTCATCGGGTCCATAGCCCATTAGTGAAGGAGTATTTCCCGAACCCCTGGAGAGTGCTTTCGGATTGGGAACATAGTCGTATTCTGTTTTCCAGGCACCATCTTCTTCCTTGTCAGAGAGGTTTTCACCATCCCACACCAGTTTTCTCATATATTTTGAGGTAACACAGTAGATACCTCCCTGGTCATCGATACTGATCCCATTATCTACGGCCTCCCCTTCTAATATCACATATTGCATATTTTCCAGGTTGCGATCTAAAACAGCAATAATTCCGGGCATAGCCACTGCGATATAACCGTCATAGGTCATCCCCAGGGCAAAAATCCGACTGATTTGCTTGGCCTCTTCGGGTGTTACACCGTCCTTTACATCAAAAGCTTTCACTATTTCAATTTCCGAATCAACATCCCCGGGTGTTTTGTCGCTTACCTTAAAGATGGAAGTGCCAAAGCCACAAAAATAGTTCCCTTCGTTATCCATCATGGTGTATATACCATTACCAATGTTTGCTGAACTTTGCTTGATCGCTTTTACGTGATTTGCATATGGTGGTAAATACTTGGATTCATCCTTACCACCTGCCATCATTTCATCTACTGTTGCTCTTATTTCTTCATCTGAAGGCACGTCGTATTCATAACCGGGCACGACCACTTCATCTACCCATTCAAAAGCACCATTGGTAATTTTTATTTTACCAATTTTATTGGTTCCGGAAACAAATAACGCTTCTTCTCCTCCATCATATGGTCTATGTACGGTACCTATGGAAGTTACCCAAGGCAACCACTTTATGTTTTCCTCCTTAAGTTCTATGTTTTCATTCCAGCTAGCCCATTTGGTCACGTCGCTTTGCGCGGGATTTGAGTGTACCGAAGGGTAGCTACTATTGGCAATTAAGAAGGGATTGGCAGGAGGGAGTTGATAACTCACATTTGCAGTTTGTTCTTCTTCTGCCAATTCCTCAACCTCTTTCGTTTGTTCCTTGCAAGCAACTACAAACAAAAGAACAAACAAGAACATTATCAGGCTTTCTTTTTTCATTAATTATATTTTCTAATAGTTCGAATATTAATACTACTTCAAGGCAACAACTAGCTTGTCTAAATTACCATTGAACTTATTATCACGTGTATAATTCTTTGACACTGGTGTGCCCGTATCTTCTCCTACATCAAAGGTCTCGGAAAGTGAGTATTGACCAGGATGTGTTCGGTTAACCGGTCCTTGCCCAACCTGCTCGCCGTTTATAAAAAGTGTAACCACAGCGGTTTTATCCTCATTCACATCGTAGACCGCTTTCAACTCCACTTCACCTTTTGGAAGGGTGGTGTTCGACATGATAGTGAATCTATCCTCGTTATAGGCGTTGTATTCGTACACCAATCGGTTGTCTTTTACATATAGCGTATAGCCACCATATAAACCTCCTGCAGCTACAAGAACACCACTTGCTCCTCCATCCGGTATCTCAGCATAAGCCGTCAGGCTATGGTTTTGGTTTTTAACCGGAGGGGAATAAGGCTCAGAAATCCGAACGGCTCCCGGTGGATAGAAAACGAATTCTTTGCGTTTAGGGGCATAGATTTTGGCCACATTACTAAACCTGGCACCCAGGTCATCATATAATGGGAATACATTGTATTTCCAGGCCTCATCTTCCCATGCCGCTTTTAACTCTTCCAGTTTCTCCGGATACTCTCCGGCCAGGTCGTTAGACTCTGTAAAATCCTCGGTTACATTATAGAGCTCCCAAACATCATCCTCAAAGGGATATGTACCGGCAAAGTCCCATGGCATCCGATTGCCGTGGATAGTTACCGCTTTCCAACCGTCCTTGTAAATGGCACGATTGCCATACATCTCGTAGTACTGGGTGGTGTGCTGATCTGGCGCATCGGGCTCATTAAACGAATAGGCGAAACTTGTACCGTCTATCGGCATTTGCTTTATCCCGTCGATCTCTTCCATAAATTCAAGATCGAGTGTTTCCAGAATTGTTGGCGCAATGTCGATGATGTGGTGGTACTGATTTCGGATCTCTCCCCGACCCTTGATTCCGGCCGGCCAATGTACGATCAACGGATCCTTGATACCGCCGTTATGTACCGTTTGTTTAAAGTATTTGAACGGTGTGTTACCGGCCAAGGCCCAACCTGCGTGATAGTGATTATCGGTAGCCTCCGATCCCCAGTCGTCGTAACGCTCCAGATTCTCCTCAAGCCGTGTTTGCTGGCTGTTAACAATCAGCATTTCGTTATGCGACCCCGATAAGCCGCCTTCGCCACTGGCCCCATTGTCGGAGGTCAGAATGATGAGGGTGTTCTCCAGCTTTCCTATACGTTCCAGTGTAGCGAGCATTCGGCCGATCTCCATGTCGAGGTGCTCGAGCTGACCGGCAAAAGCCTCCATCTGACGGGCATACATACGCTTCTCATCGTCAGTCAACGAGTCCCAGGCAGGGATTTCTTTATTACGCTCAGTCAGGACAGAACCTGGTGGTAGAACACCCAATTCCATCTGGCGTTTGTGGATTTCGACTCTGGCTTTGTCCCAGCCCATATCGAACTTACCTTTGTACTTCTCGATGTATTCCTTAGGCGCATGATGAGGGGCGTGCATACCACCGGGCGCCCAGAACATAAAGAATGGGCGATCCGGATCTATAGATACATGGCCGGTCAAATAATGGGTCGCTTTATCAGATAAATCGGTCGAAAGGTGATAATCAGGGTTCCCGCGTGAGGGCTCAATTGGCTCGTGACCCGACCACATGACCGGGGTAAAATTATTTGCATCCGCAGCCATGAAATTGTAAGTGTGATCGAAACCATCATTCGTAGGCCAATAGTCAAATGGTCCTACCTGATGTGTCTGGAAACCCGGCGTATGGTCCCATTTTCCCAGGGCGTATGTTGTCCATCCACCTTTCTGAGCAATTTTTGTTACCTCCTGAGCTTCCATGGGCACACGGCCTGCATATCCCGGGAATCCCATGGCAGATAGTGCGTGCGATCCCATTCCGATTGAATGCGTATTCCGACCCGCAAGAATGGCGGCACGGGAAGGGGAACAGAGAGCGGTGGTATGGAAGTTGTTGTACAAAAGCCCTTCATTGGCCAGCTTGTCTATGTTCGGAGTTTCAGTCAGACCACCATAGGCTCCGAGTTGCCCATAACCCACATCATCGAGAAGAATGATCAGGACATTGGGATCCTCACCGGTAAAAGTGGGCACTGCCGGCCAGTCCTCTTCGGAATCCTGAAAGGTCTTGGCAATTTTTCCTTTGAATCCGGCCATTCTCGGATCTTCTTCTTCCTGTGCTTTCTGCTGACAGCCGACAAAAGCAACCATAAGGACAGCCAACATAAAATTCAATGTGATCGATTTCATAAATACTTTTTTCATTTTAACTCGATTTAAATTATTCGCCAACTTTAACAGTAAGTTTCTGCAAGGCCACATTTTTAAAAGGTACTGCGTAGGTGTCTTCAATAATAGGCGAACCGGTATCCTGCCCTACATCGAAGGTTTCCTCAATGCTATAGGTGGCCGGAATGGTTTTAGGAATGCTAACCTTACCTACACTTTTGTTGTTGATAAAGATCTCGGCATCACCCTTAAAATTCCCGGTTTTGGTAAAGACCATCTTCAATTCCGATTTACCTTCAGGCACATCTTCGGAAGACATCAAGACGGTACGGTCACCGATGTAGTTGTATATATAGGCCAGTTGGTTATCGAGCACCATAAAGGCATAGCCCGAGGTTCGGCCCCCGGCCGTAACCAACATGCCATCGGCTCCCCCTTTTGGTATTTCAACTTCCGCGACCAGCTGGTGCGATTTATTTTTTACCGGAGGGGCCACCGATTCATGGACCCGTATGGCCGCCGGTGGATAATATACAAGTTCCTTGTCCTGGGGTGCGGCCTGTGCCTGCATTTTTGCCAGACGTGGGCCTACATCTCCATCCAGTGGAAATACGTTGTTTTTCTTTGCCTCTTCCAGGAATAGCGCTCGTAACTCTGCCAGTTTCTCCGGGTGTTTTTTGGCGAGATCGTTGCTTTGAGAAAAGTCTTCTTTGAGATTATACAATTCCCAAACATCATCTTCCAGTGTACCTTCGGCATTTAACACCCATGGACGTTTGCCCCTATGCAGTGTAACAGCCGTCCAGCCATCGGCATAGATCGCCCTGTTTCCAAATAATTCGTAGTACTGAACCGTTCGGGTATCCTTTGCCTGAGGAACATTAAAACTATAATTCATGGGTACGCCATCGAATGGCATTTGTTCGATTCCATCGATCACCTTGGGTGCCTCCACACCACATGCTTCGAGGATGGTGGGAGCTATATCGATGATATGGTGATATTGGGTACGCACCTGTCCGTAGTTCGAAGGAGCAATGCCTTTTGGCCATGAGACCACCATCGCATCGGCATTACCACCTCTATGCGCACTTTGCTTGTAGTACTGGAAGGGGGTATTCCCCGCCTGGGTCCAGCCTGCAGTCACATGCCATACACCTACTTTGTTTCCCCATTCATTGATATACTGACTGTTGGTCTCATAGGGAATGTTGGGAACCCCGTTAAAGAAACCATTTTCATTAAACGTACCATGTAAACCACCTTCGCCCGATCCTCCGTTATCTGAGGTAAAGATGACAACAGTGTTATCTAATTCTCCAATTTTGTCCAGGTAGTCTATGACACGTCCGAATTCATAATCGGTATAGGACAGCTGGCCGGCAAAGGCTTCCATTTGTCTTTCGTACAATGCTTTTTCCTTGTCATTTAAGGATGCCCAGTTAGGAATGGTTTCATCTCTGGGTGACAATTTTGTTCCAGGAGGAACAATACCCATTTCAATCTGGTTGGCGAGTATCATTTCCCTGGCCTTATCATAGCCCATACTAAATTTACCCTTGAATTTTTCAACCCAATTCTTAGGAGCCTGATGCGGGGCATGTACAGCACCTGTGGCCCAGAACATGCAGAAAGGCTTGTTATGGTCAGAGGCCCTGAGCATGGAAATCCAGTTGATCGCCGTATCGGCCATATCCTCGTTTACATGGTAACCCGGCTGATCGAAATTAGGCTGCGTTGGGGTATGGTCTATCCACATAATGGGGTTGAAATTGTTCATATCCCCGGACATAAACCCATAAAAGTGTTCCCATCCATCACCGGACGGCCATCTGTTGAACGGGCCGGAGAAGGTGCTTTCCCATTGGGGGGTATGGTCCCATTTTCCGATGAACATGGTAGACCAGCCTTCTCTTTTAAGGATTTCAGAAAAACCTTTAGCCGACTCGGGCGGGTGGGCATTATATCCCGGAAAGCCCATAGCAGTTAACGAGTGGGAACCCATCCCGATATTGTGATGGTTCCTGCCCGCTGCTATGGCAGCCCGGGAAGGGGAACAAAGTGCTGTTGTATGGAAATTGCTGTACCTCAAACCGTGCTGAGCCAACCTGTCTATAGTAGGCATTGGTGTTAATCCACCAAAGGCGCTCGAATGCCCATAGCCCATATCGTCTATCAGCCAGATCAGCACATTAGGTGCACCTTCAGGTGCTTTTACCGGTTCTGGCCAGTACTCTTCAGAATCTGCAAGAGTAGTCCCAATTTTTCCTTTAAATTCCATTTCGCCTTTTTCCTGTGCTGTTAAGGGTTGCCAGAAAAAGGCAATAGTCAATGCAGTGAGTTGAAGTAAATGTGTTCTTTTCATTTTCATATATATATATATTGAAATTAAAGTTTGGGGTTGATACGATTCGAACAGAAGGCTCCGTTATCCTGCCTATACCGGGAGCCTTCCGTTACAAACCTAAAATTATTTATCTCCAGCTCCCCTTGTCACTGCTTCCATTACTTTATCCAGGCTAAAACTCCCAGGTTCTTGTCGTGGGGGAAATTCCTTGAAACTTTGAAGCCACTGTCCAATATAGGCAGCTGAGGGTGCAATCATAAACATATGTTCAACCCACCAATGCTCATAGCCTATAGATTCTTCATGAGCTTTTTCAAAAGGATCCATTCTTAAATTCGCCAGCATGGGTGCACGAAGCTGGGTATATGGGTTTCTCCAAACATCAATTCCTTCTGCATCCTGTTGCAGGAAGGTGATCTTCCAGTTATTATAGCGAAGCGCGGCAACGCTGCCATCGTCGGTCCAGTATAGAAACTCATGACGCGGCCATTCGGCTTCCCCTTTAAGTGCGGGTATAAGATTATAACCATCAAGATGCACCTTATAAGTCCTGTCGCCTATTTTCTTTCCTTTTAACAAATCTTCCTTTGCAGTCGTATTTCCGGCCGCCGCAACCAAAGTTGCCAGCATATCTT
>JBDNAQ010000311.1:0-7478 GCA_039768345.1 Flavobacteriaceae bacterium | reverse complement strand
TATTTATTGTGCAACTAACTGGCGATCAGGTAACCGATATCCGCTTGCATTTTAATTGCAATTGTCCACATTAACCCGGATTTCCTCCAATTCTATAGTAGATAGCAGGGCTAGTTTGTCTTGCTGATAGAGGCGGTCGATTTCGTAAATAGAAGCGATTTCCTTTGGTTTATAATTAGAGTAGTCCACAAAACGAATACCCTCTACATATCTTTCGTTTAACGCTTCTCTAAACCTCATTCCTCCCCCATTTACATGGAACTCATAAGCGAGATAATTGGGCGTAAAATGCTGCTTGTGAATCCAGTAGATATAAATGTCGTCAAAGTCGTCTCCCCCACCAACCTGGTCAAAAGTAATTTCGATGACATAATATTCTTCCCCTTTAATTTTTCGCTCGCCCAGGAGTTTTTTATTGACCGCCTGATCGTTAAGTCCGTAGGGGAGATAAGCAAAATAGTGAACCGAGTTAATCGAATTGGAAAATTTTCTTGCCGTCGTATCGGGTACACTCACCGTGCGGTTGTCTATTGTTCTTTCAAAACTGTCATTTCGTTTTATATCCACTACACGCGACGAATCGAGCTCAAAACTCCTCTTCAGGATCTTGCGGCGGTCCTCATATTCCAACGAATAAAGCCTATCACGAAATACAAAATCGATATGGCTACAACCGTAAAGATCACCTCCTGCCCGATCTATGGCCCTATCAATAATTTGCTGGGCGGTCAGCCGTTCCGTTGCTTTCTCTTTACACGCCAGCAATACCAGGCCAATGCCCAAAAGAAGAATGAGTCTCATCTGAATCATTTTATTTACAAAACAAATATCGGATAATTCTTTGCTAAGATTTTCTTAATTGTGACGGCTTTTATACAAGCCGTGTCGGGAGAATATTGTTATTTTGAATTTCCGATGCAGAAAAATATCAACATAAAGAATAAAAAGGCTCGCTTCGAATATGAAATCCTCGACACCTATACTGCGGGGATTGTTTTGGCAGGCACCGAGATCAAATCGATCCGCCTGGGGAAGGCTTCGATTACAGAAAGTTTCTGTGAATTCAACTCTAAGGGTGAACTTTTTGTGATCAATATGAATGTTGATCCATATGGGCACGGAGGTCACTTTAACCATAGCCCAAAAGCCGAACGGAAACTGTTGCTGAATAAAAATGAATTGCGAAAGCTTTATAAAGAAGTAAAGTCCAGCGGACTCACTATAGTGCCGCTAAACCTTTTTGTGAATGAGCGTGGACTGGCCAAAATAAAGATAGCCCTGGCACGTGGTAAAAAATTGTTCGACAAAAGAGAAACAATGAAGGATAGAGATAGCCAGCGGAATCTGGCCAGAATAAAAAAGAATTTTAATAATTGAAACGGTCTGCCGCTCGCCTGGCGCTTTTAGTTTTTATTCTCCAGCAAGGGTACAAAACGGAATCTTCCATGCTCCTCTCGTTTAAATTCCTTGGCCGAAGTACGGATAATCCTGGTCATGACTTGTTCTTCCTCACCTACCGGAATAACCAATCGGCCTCCTATGGCCAATTGGGATAACAAGGCCTTTGGAATATCAGGAGCCCCTGCGGTAACGATTATAGCATCGAAAGGAGCTTCATCAGGCAGGCCTTTATAACCATCTCCAAAAACATATTTTTTAGGCCTGTAGCCCATTTTATCAAAAAACAGTTTGGTCTTTTTATAGAGTTCCAGCTGTCTTTCGATAGTATATACCTTTGCTTTAAGGAATAGCAACACTGCAGTTTGATAGCCGCTTCCCGTCCCAATTTCCAAAACTTTATCTCCGGGCTTAAGTTCAAGGAGTTCGGTCTGACAAGCTACGGTATAAGGCTGAGAAATAGTTTGGTTGGCAGCAATAGGAAACGCCTTATCCTGATAAGCATGATCTTCGAAACTACTGTCCATGAACAGATGTCTGGGGACAGTCCTCAGCGCGGCCAGCACATTTTTATCGCGGATGCCCTTATCTTCAACTATCTGGGCGAGTTGGTTCCGCATACCCTTGTGTTTGTAGGAATCTTTCAATTATATGAGTTCTGGCCACGAATTTAGTCAAAGCGCTTAAATATTCACAAATAATCACGGCCGGGCAATAAGATTAAATCTAATTAAACTCCTTATTTTTGACAAAATCTCTCAATATGCTTAAAGTAGGTGTTTTAGGAGCTGGTCATCTGGGCAAGATCCATTTGCGTTTACTAAATATGTCTCCGAAATACGAATTGGTAGGGTTCTACGATCCGGATGCGATCAATGGAAAAAATGTGGCAGATGAATTTGGCTATACCTATTTTGAGAATATGAACCGGCTTATAGAAGCCGTAGACGTAGTCGATATTGTTACCCCTACCCTCTCACATTATCAATGTGCAAAAAAAGCCATCAGCCTGGGCCGGCATGTTTTTATTGAAAAGCCCGTTACCAAGACCCTGGAAGAGGCCGAAGAAATCATTAGCCTGGCATCGAAACATAGGGTAAAAGGCCAGGTGGGGCACGTAGAACGCTTTAATCCGGCCTTTACTGCAGTGAAATCACAGATCAAGGATCCGATGTTCATAGAGTCGCATCGCCTTGCAGAATTCAACCCACGTGGCACCGATGTTCCTGTGGTTCTCGACCTGATGATCCACGATATTGATGCCATTCTCAGTGTAGTAAAATCTGAGGTAAGACAGATCAATGCCAGTGGAGTATCTGTGATCAGCAAATCTCCCGACATCGCCAATGCCCGGATAGAATTCGAAAATGGTTGTGTTGCTAACCTGACCGCCAGCAGGATATCCTTAAAAAATATGCGAAAATCCCGTTTTTTTCAGAAGGATGCCTATATATCGGTCGACTTTCTCGAGCGAAAAGTAGAGGTGGTAAGAATGAAAGATGCGCCTGAAAAGCCCGGCGCCTTCGATATGGTCTTACAAAATGCAGAAGGAGAAAAGAAACAGATCTATTTTGAAAATCCTGATATAGAAGACAATAATGCCATACTGGATGAACTTGAAACATTTGCCATGGCCATTAACCAAAATACAGTGCCTGTTGTTTCTTTAAAAGATGGTGCAAAGGCCCTGGAAGTAGCCCTACAAATAATAGATAAATTCAATAGTAACTAACATTTGGATTTAAACCCATATATATGATTAAGAACATTACTGTTATCGGCGCAGGAACCATGGGGAACGGAATTGCTCAGGTATTTGCCCAAAACAAATTCCAGGTGCATCTGGTCGATATTTCCGAAGACTCGCTTAAACGCGGTATGGCCAATATTGAAAAGAACTTGGATCGCATGATCGCCAAAGGCATATTAGAAAGTTCCGACAAAGACGAAGCCCTAAAACAGATAGAAACTTCGACCGGGCTCCAAACAGCAGCTTCTCATGCGCATCTCGTGGTGGAAGCAGCAAGTGAGAACCTGGGTGTTAAACTGGAAATTTTTAAAGAATTAGATCAAATCTGCCCAGCTCATACAATATTAGCCACCAATACTTCTTCAATCTCTATCACTCAGATAGCTGCCTCGACCTCAAGGGCCGATAAGGTGATCGGCATGCATTTTATGAACCCTGTACCCATTATGAAACTGGTAGAGGTAATACGCGGATACAGTACCTCGGATGAGGTGACCTCAACTGTTATGGCCCTTTCGGAAAAACTGGGCAAGATCCCAACCGAGGTAAACGATTTTCCAGGGTTTGTGGCCAACAGAATCCTGATGCCCATGATTAATGAGGCCATTGAAACACTGTTTCACGGCGTTGGTGGTGTAAAAGAAATAGATACGGTTATGAAACTCGGTATGGCCCATCCCATGGGGCCATTGCAGCTAGCCGATTTTATCGGGCTCGATGTCTGCCTATCCATACTGAATGTGATGTATAACGGGTTTAAAAATCCAAAATACGCTCCCTGTCCCCTCTTGGTCAATATGGTTGCCGCCGGGAAATTAGGCGTTAAATCGGGGGAGGGTTTTTATGACTATTCAGAGTCGCGCAAAGCCGAAAAAGTATCAGCTCAATTCAATGGGTAAGCTATGGCGGTGATCAAACCTTTCAGAGCCATACGACCTGCGAAAGACAAAGTACCCTTTGTGGTATCGCGTTCTTATGAGGAATATACCAAGAAGGAACTTGACTCGCGACTTAGGTATAATCCGTTTTCCTTTCTGCATATAATAAATCCCGGCTTTAAGTTCGACAGGCGCGTAAAGGGTCCGGAGCGATTTACCCTGGTTAGGAATCGCTATCTCGAATTCCTGGAAGACAATATTCTGATCAAAGACGAAGAACCCTGTATTTATCTCTATGAGATCTCGAGGGACAGTTTTTATTGCTGCGGATTTTTTTGTGTGACAAGTATAAAGGATTATATAGATGGGACCATTAAAAAACACGAAAACACCATAGCGCGAAGGGAAAAACTCTTCGCCGATTATCTGGACGTTGTGGGCTACGAAGCAGAGCCGGTACTGATGACCTATCCTTCTAAAAAATCAATCGCGGATATCATAAAAGCTGAAAAGGAGAAAGATCCGGAGTATTATTTCACCACTCCAGATAGGATGACCCACAGACTTTGGTGCCTCAAGGATCCTGCAGTTCTCGTTAATCTCGAGTCAGAATTCGAAAAGATAGATGCCCTATATATCGCAGACGGGCATCACCGTAGTGCCTCCTCCAAACTTCTGTCTGATCTCAGGTCTGGTGGAAATTCTGATGATAAGGAGGTAGCCCATGATTATTTTATGAGCTATCTCATCCCTGAGGATGAGGTACGCATCTTCGAATTTAATCGGATGGTAAAAGATCTCAATGGGCTTACCAAGCAAGAATTCCTATCTGCATTAGATGGGATGTTCCGTATTAAAAATCATGGTATAGAACTCTACAGACCAGGTAAGAAACATCATTTCAGCATGTACCTCGACGGAGAATTCTATTCGCTTTACCTACGTAAAAAGGTATACCATTTTACAGACGCCCTGAGTCGTTTGGATACCCAGATCCTCTATAAAACTATTTTAGAGCCAATCCTTGGAATTCAGGACCTTAGAAATGATAAACGCATTAGGTATGGTTATGGTAAACGCAATGTGATAACGATGAAAAATGAGATCGACTCGGGGCGCTTCCAGGTCGGTTTCGGACTGGTGCCCATCACGATGTCAGAAATAAAATCGATCGCTGATGCCGGATTGGTGATGCCTCCTAAAAGCACGTATATTGAACCCAAGTTAAGGAGTGGACTGGCGATATACGAACTGTATTCACGATAATAATGGATAGTAGAAACAAGATGTCAGCATGTAATGTTTGGAGTTGGTATGTTCTCCTTCTGGTATCCTCCTTGCCTTTGTTCATAACAGGATGCAGGGACCAGGGACGCGGGTATAAGGACACCATAGAATCTGACAGACCGACAGCTGCTAAAAACCTGCTATCAGGTATTTCCAATGACAATGTTGGGGAACTTAAATGGATAAATCCTCCTGAGAAATTTGAACTCCACGATGGCACACTTACCATAACGGCTGAAAACGAAACCGATTTTTTTATCAACCCCGTGGATCTCACCAGCACGGCTTCGGCCCATTTACTCTACAAGAAAATAAGTGGCGACTTTGTTGCTATTACCGCGGTAAAACCCGATATGTCTTCACAATGGAATGCAGCTGCTTTAATGGCAGTAATCGATGACACGCATTGGATAAAGTTTGGCTTTGAGAATTCGGATGCCACGGGCCCGGGTATCGTTACAGTGGTGACAAAAAATACTTCAGATGATGCCAATGGTCCAATTTTGAAAAATACAGACCGTATATGGTTAAAACTGGTGCGAAAGGATCACAACTTTTCTATGCACTGGTCCTATGATGGCAATAGCTACTATATGGCAAGACTTGCCGCCATGCCTGAGGCCGATAGTGTAATTGTTGGAATAGAGGCTCAATGCCCGGTTGGTTCTGAGGCAGTACATAGTTTTGAACACTTTTCGATTGAACCGGTCAGAGTGGAAGATATACGAAAAGGTGAATAATCGAATACTATGACTGTAAAAGAAAACCTCCTGAAAATTAAGTCTGATATCCCTGAAGAAGTAACACTGGTTGCGGTGACCAAGACCAAATCGCCCGAACTTATCCTTCAGGCTTACCATGCCGGGCAAGTTATTTTCGGAGAAAACAAGATCCAGGAGATGGTTGGTAAGTGGGAAGTGCTACCTAAGGACATTCAATGGCATATGATCGGTCATGTACAACGGAATAAGGTTAAATATATGGCCCCGTTTGTGAGCCTCATCCACAGTGTGGATAGTCTCAAATTGGTTAAAGAGATCGACAAACAGGCAGAAAAACACCAAAGAGTCATCAATTGCCTGTTCCAGATCCATATTGCAGACGAATCTACCAAATTTGGTCTTTCAGAGGATGAATTACATGAACTGATAGAAGATGATGAGTTCCGCCTTTTACGTCATGTAAAGATCCAGGGGCTAATGGGTATGGCCACTTTTACAGAGAATATGATGCAAATCCGCGAAGAGTTTCGTCATCTGAAAGGTATATTCGAAAGGCTGAAACATAAAATGCCCGAAATCGATACGCTGTCGATGGGAATGAGCGGCGACTATCAGGTGGCGATTGAAGAAGGAAGTACCATGGTCCGCATCGGAAGTAGTATATTTGGGATGAGAAATTATCCTGGTAAATAAACCGGGATATTACCGAAATATATGTTTGGGGATGTATGCCGTATTAGACATAGAGACCACAGGAGGGAAATATAACGAAGAAGGGATTACCGAAATCGCTATTCATAAGTTTGATGGACACCAGGTAATAGACCGATTCATAAGCCTTGTCAATCCGGAAAAAGCCATCCAGCCTTTTGTGGTAAACCTCACCGGGATCAATGACAAAATGCTCAGAACCGCTCCTAAATTTCATGAGGTGGCCAAACGTATAGTTGAAATCACCGAAGGTACCGTAATCGTGGCCCACAATGCCCAATTCGATTACCGGGTACTGAGAACGGAGTTCGGAAGACTGGGGTATAATTTTGAGCGTAAAACCTTATGCACGGTAGATCTTTCAAAACGACTTATTCCCGACGCGGAATCCCATAGTCTCGGAAAATTGGTGCGCTCTCTGGGAATCGCAGTCAGTGACCGCCACAGGGCTAATGGCGATGCCCTCGCCACATTGAAATTGTTCAAATTTTTATTGACAAAAGATTCGAACAAGAGCATAATCAGGAGGGTTATAAAGGCTGAAAAACTGGGCGTTCTTTCACAGCGTCAAATCGATATTGTATCTGAAATGCCTTCCCAAACCGGTGTATACTATATGTACAACAAAGAGGGAGAACTCATCTATCTCGGCAAAAGCGGAGATATCAAGAGAAAGATCAACGCCTTATTCACCAAAGATGGTGAGGAAGCGCGTAAACTTCAGAAAGCGAC
>JBDNAQ010000039.1:0-8263 GCA_039768345.1 Flavobacteriaceae bacterium | reverse complement strand
GTGGTTATTCTTAAGCGATCGTAAAACTTACCACGGCCGATATGTTCGAGTTGTACATTCCCCAAAAACCATTTCTGCGGACCATAGAACCATTCGGCGGATCTTAGTCCTTCACCGCTCTCATCGGGTCGAATCAGTCGGTCATACCTGGGGTTGTCCGAAGTCTCAGAATAATGAAGGCCAAGGTCAAAATTCCATCGGTTCTTTGCTCTGTGGGATACTTTCTGCATTAGATTGATCTGACTATATCCCGTAGGAATTTGTAGTTGCGGATTATCATTTGCCACCAGAACATCCGTCCCATTAATCCTTCTTACATAGTTATTACGGAGGAAGGAAGCAGGACCCTTGCTACCCATTTCCAGATCGTCAAAAGAGTTGTAGGTAATACTGGTAAGAAAAGCCCATCGCTGTTTCCCGATATTTAAATCCCCATGGACAGTACTTTCGGAATTGGCAGAAGCAAAACGATAATTTGCATGGGCTGTGAAGTTCAAACTATCCCGATCGGCAAATTGCGGTGCCTTAGTAATAAAATTCATAACACCTCCGATAGCATCGCTCCCGTAAATAACAGAACCTGGCCCGAAAATGACTTCAGAGTTATTTATATTGAATGGATCGATCGAGATAACATTCTGAATATTACCCCCTCTGAAAATTGCATTGTTCATCCTCACGCCATCCACGGAGAGGAGGACACGATTGGTTGAAAAACCCCTTATCATTGGGCTTCCTCCACCTAACTGGCTTTTCTGTACAAAAACCTGTCCGCTGTTCGCCAGCAGATCTGCCGATGTTTGCGGCGTTCCGAAAGCTATGCTACGGGAATTTATAGATACGATCTTCTGGGGAATGTCTTTCTTTTGTTGTTCCCATTTGGAAATAGACATAACCACTTCATCGAGTTGTTGTGGCTTGAGCGTCATATAGATCCTGTAACCCCTTTTCCGCAGCTGAACTTTTGTGGTCCTATAGGGTTCGTAGCTTAAATGTCTAAAAGTGATTCTTTCATCGTTTGTAAAAACGCTGAGGTTGCAGCTCCCGTCGATATCCGAGAGTACGGTTTTGTTCTGGCTATTGTTGTAGACCACAACATTTCCAATAGGTTCGCGCGAATCTACATCCATCACCCTGATCACCTGTGCCCGGATTGCGCCGTTGGATAATAAGAAGCAGATCAGTACCAGTCCGAATATGTCAGTTGAATACCTCATTCAGTATGGCAAGAGAGCGGGGTTTTTGAAATCCGTGCAAATGTAATTCAAAATACATAACAAGGTTTTGCAGTAGTTCTTGCCTTTCTTTTTTAGTCATTTTGACTCTATGTATTGCATCAAAATTTATGCCCAAAAGCTTCCTGAACTGAAAAAGCATGTTTCCCTTCAATAAAGGATTTAGTCCGGGTGTATTCACAAACCGGCCATCCTGTAAATCGAAATACAAATAATCCGAATGCGAGGTGTCTGGGTATATCCCTAAAAACATGCAAAGCCGAATCATGAAATACAGGTGGAAATTAGAGATTTGATCATGGGTGTCGAGCCATTGGAATGAAGCTTCAAGAAACTGGAATAGGCCGGCATTCTCTTCTTCTTCTCCAATACTCTTCAGTAGTATTTCAGCAAGGAAAATGGCAATGGCATTTTTGGCCATGTCACTATAAATACTACGATAGTGGTAATTTACCCGAACTTCACTTATATGCTCCAGATTTCCTTTGCCCTTATGACTGGCCACTATCTCGAGTTGGGTCAACGGTTGAAAGTAGGCCGCTTTCATCTTCGATTTCCTCGAGCTCAAAACGCCTTTAAGCAAATACGACTGCAGCCCGGCTGCTTCTGTAAATGCCTTGACGATAAGGCTCGAATCGCCATATTTAATGGAAGAAAGGACAATGGCTTTAGTGGTGACTTGCATTAGAAGGTTTCAATATTCACGTTTGCTGAGACAAAGTTAGCACCAATCAACTAAACCTCAGATCCTGCGATCTTAAACGTAAACCTCTCTGACTAAATAACCCCCTGTGCGAGCATGGCATCGGCCACCTTTACAAATCCTGCAATATTGGCGCCTCTTACATAATTGCAATAACCATCATCTTCCATTCCGTACTCTATACAAGATTCGTGGATATCTTCCATTATTCCTTTTAGTCTTTCGTCTACCTCTTCGCGTGTCCAGCTGATCCTGAGGGAATTTTGAGACATTTCGAGCCCAGAAGTCGCAACACCACCTGCATTGGAAGCTTTTCCCGGAGCAAACAAGATCCTGGCCTCCTGAAATGCATGGATTGCTTCGGGTGTGGATGGCATATTTGCCCCTTCAGCTACACAAATGCAACCATTTTTTATTAGTTTCTCAGCATCATCGCCATCGAGCTCATTTTGTGTTGCAGAAGGCAGTGCGATATCACAAATTACACCCCAGGGCCTCTCTCCTGCATGATACTCCGCCGATTTGTATTTCTCGGCGTATTCTGAAATCCTGCCTCTTCTATTGTTCTTGAGGTCCATAACATAGTTGAGTTTATCCATATCTATCCCATCCTTGTCGTAGATATATCCTCCGGAATCTGATAGAGTTACGACCTTGCCTCCAAGTTGAATCACTTTTTCAGCGGCATACTGGGCCACGTTTCCAGAGCCCGAAACCACCACCGTCTTACCTTTTATATCTTCATTCTTTGTCTTAAGCATACTTTGCGCAAAATACACCGTGCCATAACCGGTAGCCTCGGGACGTATTCTGGAACCACCCCATGAAAGCCCTTTACCGGTCAAAACGCCGGTAAATTCGTTTCGGATTTTCTTATACATTCCAAAAAGATAACCGATCTCCCTTGAGCCTACCCCAATATCGCCTGCCGGGACATCAGTATTTGGCCCAATATGCTTACAGAGTTCAGACATGAATGCATGGCAGAACCGCATTACTTCGTCATCGGACTTGCCTTTTGGGTCAAAATCTGAACCCCCCTTACCACCACCCATCGGGAGTGTGGTCAGACTGTTTTTAAATACTTGTTCAAAGGCAAGAAATTTTAAAATACTGGCGTTCACCGATGGATGAAATCGCAAGCCTCCTTTGTAGGGACCAATAGCCGAATTCATTTGTATTCGATATCCGCGATTTACGTGGATCTCACCTTTGTCATCGATCCATGAAACGCGGAACGACAATAACCTTTCCGGTTCTACCATTCTGAGAAGGATATTCTTCCCATAATAAATATCGTGTTGCGTGATGTAAGGAATTACCGTTTCAGCTACTTCCTGCACAGCTTGTATGAATTCCGGCTCATGCCCGTTACGGGTTGTCACCTCGTCCATAAATGCTTTGATGATTTCTTCCATTGAACTACTCATTGGCTTAGGTATTATTGAATTGAGAATTTGAGCGTAAAAATATATCTTTTTAATAATTTGAAGGGGCTTTTTTTTAATATTTGACAATTATTTCTGACTTGATGGTATATCAATAGAAATATCTCCAATCAGACAGCCTGATGGATAAAAAACCTAAGTGCAATAAGGATCTATAAAAGTGCCTGCTCGAGGTCTGCTATAAGGTCTTTAACATCTTCGATACCGACACTCAGACGAACCAGGCTATCTACCACTCCGCTCTTTTCACGCTCTTCCTTCGGTATGCTTGCATGTGTCATACTGGCCGGGTGTCCTGCCAGGCTTTCCACTCCGCCTAAAGACTCGGCCAGAGTGAAGACTTGTAGTCGTTCTACGATCTTAACAGCGTCATCGAAACTACCTCCTTTGGGGATAAATGAGAGCATGCCCCCGTAATCGCTCATCTGTTTGGTTGCTACATCATGATTAGTGTGAGTAGGGAATCCGGGCCAAAAGACCTTCTCTATCCCGGGATGATCCTGCAGGAATTCAGCAACAGCCTTGCAGTTTTCACAATGCCGCTGCATTCGAACATGGAGGGTTTTGATCCCGCGAAGTAAAAGAAAACTATCCATAGGCCCACATACTCCCCCACTGGCATTTTGAAGGAAATATAGTTTCTCGGCCAGCTCATCATCATTAACGACCAAAGCACCAACAACCACATCGCTATGACCGCCAAGATACTTGGTGGCGGAATGCATCACTATATCGGCCCCCAATTCCAAAGGTCTTTGAAGATAAGGGGTGGCAAAAGTATTGTCTACAGCTAAAAGAAGATCGTGTTTTTTTGCCAGTTTCGACGCCGCCCTGATATCGATCACATTCATCATAGGATTGGTAGGCGTTTCTACCCAAAGGAGTTTGGTTTTTTCATTTATCAGCGATTCTATTTCCTGTAGATTTTGCATGCCGACAAAGTGGAATCGTATACCATATTTTTCAAACACCTGCCTGAACAAACGATAACTTCCACCATAAAGATCATTTGTCGAAACCACCTCATCTCCAGGTTCGAGCAACTTGATCACAGCATCGATAGACGCCAATCCACTGGCAAAGGCAAGTCCGTGCTTACCATTTTCTATACTTGCCAATGATCTTTCTAAGGCCGTGCGTGTGGGATTCCCGCTGCGGGAATATTCGTAACCTTTATGTCCGCCCGGGGTAGTCTGAGCATAAGTAGAGGTTTGATAGATCGGGGGCATAACCGCCCCATATGCCTTATCAGGTTCCTGGCCTCCGTGAATAGTTTTGCTGTTGAAATGCAATCCGTCTTTACCCATAGATCAGTTCTTTGCGCAAATGTATTGTTATCTTTTGGAGTCTGCAACGAATTGGTAGATTTGCAATACCCAAAACCCAATCATGAAAAGTTTCCGATATGTCTTCCTGTTAATGCTTCTTTGTGCCGGATGTGGCAAGGAAGAAAAACTGGTTTTCGAAGATAGAATTTACCAAGGTGAAAACTGCTCCGAATGCCCTGAAATAATAGTAAAAGTGCCTTTAGCACTCGACAAAAGAAAAATCAGTGAGACCGTTAATTATGCTCTAAAAGAAGAGGTCGTGAGCCTGCTGACCTTCGACGAAGATCAGCAGCCCGAAGATATCCCTGAAGCGGTTGCTTCTTTCCGTAAAGGGTTCGAAATGCTGCAACTCGAATTTCCCGACGAGACAGTTCCATGGGAGGCTAATATTGAAGCGATTGTGACCTTTGAAAACAAAGACCTGCTCTCCATTGGTCTTAATTCTTACATTTTTACGGGGGGAGCACATGGCTATGGAGCCACTCGTTTTCTTAATTTCAAAAAAAAATCCGGGCAGGAGGTCGACAATTCAGAGCTCTTTAAAAATCATAAGAAATTTGTCGAATTTGCCGAGACTCAATTCCGAATCCAACAAAATATTCCGCCTGATCAACCCATTAACAGTACCGGTTTTATGTTTGAACGAAACGAGTTTTACCTGCCGGAAAATATCGGCTTTGCCGAGAACGGCCTGAAACTTCTTTACAATCCATATGAAGTGGCTTCCTATGCCGACGGTACGATTGAACTCCTGCTTCCGTATAAGGATATCGAAAAGTACATAAACGTGAAGCTATAGTTTATCCGAGCTTTATTCCCAACACTTTCATTTGTGAGAGGATTACCCCAAGATGAAGTCCCTCGTGGTAGTTGTTAAAATTGATGGCGTCTTGCACAGAACTAAGCGTGACTTTTGTGCTGGTGGTATACTCTTCATACTCTGCAAAAATGCCTTTTTTATAGTCCTCCTCAGCCCATATAGCCGTATCGATAAGGCATTTTTGTAAAAAATCTATCTCTTGTTGCTCAGGAATACCCGAAGGTACTGTCCCTTTCATATAGGTATCGATCCAACTATCCTCCACACGGGCAGTTTGTCCGCTAAACCGATATAAAAGGATTTGCTGTATTGATATAATGTGCGCGAGATTCCACCAGATCGAATTCCGAAATCCCTGAGGTATTTCGAACAGTTTTGGCTTCGGGATATATTTCAGAAGAGAACAAAGGAGTTTCCTGTTCTGTTTCATGATATCGAATTGCTTGGTCAAAATGATCTCTGGTTTAGAATTAGGTATTTTGGCTTACTAAAATAAACTATCGCCCTTAAAAATGGCTTACTTTTAACCCATTAAATTCAATTGCTTTATGGACACAATATACTATCTGAGTACCTGTGATAGTTGTAGAAGGATTTTAAAAGAATTGGAACCCCTTGGAGATGTGAATCTTATCGATATTAAAACCCATCCCCTGACTTCTACTCAACTCGATGAAATGAGGCAACTGGCCGGAAGCTATGAAGCACTATTTAGCAAACGAGCCAGACTTTACCGGGAAAGAGGCCTCAACAAACAAGAGCTTGCTGAGGAAGATTACAGGGCCTTGATTTTAGAACATTATACTTTTTTAAAAAGGCCAGTTATGCTTTTTGGTGAGAATATCTATATCGGGAATAGTACCAAGGTAGTTGTGGCGGCTAAAGAATCACTCCATACTTGAGTAAACGCAGCCTTGCCATATTATCGGCTCTGGGAGCAACCACCATATACGGTCTTAATCATACCATTGCCAAAGGGGTGATGCCCGACCATATCAAGCCCTTTGGTTTTATCATGCTAAGGGTCATCGGCGCCTGTATCTTATTCTGGGGTGTTTCATTGTTTGGCCCGAAGGAAAAAGTGGATCGATCGGATTGGGGGCGATTTCTGCTATGTGCCATATTCGGCATGGTCATTAATATGCTTGCATTCTTTAAGGGGCTTCAACTTTCAACCCCAATCAACAGTGCGGTATTGGTAACTACGACTCCTATAATCGTGGTAATATTGTCGATTTTTCTTATTCAGGAAAAAGTTCGCTTTCACCGGGGTATTGGCATTGTATTGGGTTTGATAGGCGCGATGGCTCTAGTCCTATATGGTCATGAAATAAGGGCAGATGCCCCAAATATCAAGCTTGGGAATACACTGTTTCTGGTCAATGCCACTTCATTTGGACTCTATCTTATCCTGGCAAAAAAACTGGTCGCCAAATACCATGTTATCACTTTGATGAAATGGTTGTTCCTGGTAGGAGTAATAATCAATATTCCTATAGCGTTACCAGAATTTCTCGAAGTAAGATGGCTGGAATTGCCTTTGGAAGCCATTTTAACTATGGCATTTGTAGTAGTAGGAACCACATTTTGTGCTTATTTGTTCAATGTATTTGCACTTACCCAACTGAAGGCCAGTACGGTGAGTTCATTTATTTACCTGCAACCGGTAATCGGTATTCTGTTTGCTGTTCTAACCGGCAAAGACCACCTGACATTGCTTAAGGTAGGTGCTGCTTTTCTGGTCCTTTTGGGAGTATATCTTGTTAGTCGGCAGAAGATTCCAGATCAATAGGTTTCCTGGTAAATTTCCGGGTATCATCCTTGGTAAGGATCCTGAAATCATCCGATTTTTCAGCACCATCAAATTTCTTAAGTAAATGGGGTTGTAAATCAATGAGCTTTCTAGATGTTAGATCGATCCATCCTCCCATCAATTCACAATGAGCAATATTCCTGCCTTTGTGATCATAAAAATTATGTTGGAATTCGAAAAACATCCCGTCTTCACTTAGTCCTTTGACTTCAAACGAAACGCGAATCGGAGGGCCCGGAAGAACTTCCCTGAAATAATAGATATGTTCGTAGAAAACAACCGGCCCGATCTGATGCTCGACCATCAATCGGTGATCAAATCCCAGGTCGACCAGTCGGGACATTCTTGTATGACTCATATAATTTACATAGGTGGAATTAGCAAGATGCCTGTTGGCATCCAGGTCATTCCATCGGATTTGAAACTCTTTTAAATACATAGTCTGGATCAATTATATTTATTATGCGTGCATAGGAATTTCAAAAATAGCATCTATTTATAAAAGGAGCCTTATTCCGCTTGAATTTTATCCCTATTTTTAGGATCGCAAAATTTAAAACATGGACAAGAAGCCAGACTTCATCAAAGAATTGAAATTGCCGATAATAGCTGCACCCATGTTTCTGATCTCAGGACCTGAACTCGTGATCGAAGCATGTAAAAATGGTATTGTTGGCACCTTTCCTGCGCTCAATCAAAGAACTAGTGAAGGATTTGAAGAATGGTTGATTCAGATAAAGACAGCGCTTTCAGATTATCAACAGGCGACCGGGAAAAAACCGGCCCCCTTTGGGGTAAATCTTATCGTTCATCCAACCAATCCAAGGCTTGAGGCAGACCTGAAACTTTGTATCAAACATCAGGTTCCAATAATTATTACTTCTTTAGGAGCTGTTTCTCAGCTTGTCGATGCTGT
>JBDNAQ010000310.1:0-5538 GCA_039768345.1 Flavobacteriaceae bacterium | reverse complement strand
GCCCGGTAGAAAGCCTCGAAAAAGATATTGCTAAAATATGTTCGGGCATGGAATACCTGCCTAATTATGCCGAATTGACAAAATCTAAATAAGCCGATCTAAATCCTGCTCAAACACTTTCCTTTAAATCATCCAAAACTTAGTTCACTACTTTAAGTCAAAAGTGTAATTTTGCGCTTTAATTCTATGTCAATGCAACTTTCTGAGCAAGAAGTCATAAGGAGAGAGAAACTAGCCAAACTACGCGAACTGGGAATCGATCCTTTTCCAGCTGCAGAATTTCCGGTAGACAATACCTCATCTTCGGTAATACAGGATTTCAGCGAAGGCAAAATAGTGGTATTGGCCGGCAGGCTAATGTCCAGGCGGATACAGGGCAAAGCTTCATTTGCTGAACTTCAGGACAGCGATGGCCGCATACAGGTTTATTTTAACCGCGATGAGATCTGCCCCGGTGACGACAAAACCCTGTATAACGAAGTCTATAAAAAACTGCTCGATATAGGAGACATCATAGGACTTCAAGGTGAACTTTTTACCACCAAAGTAGGCGAGAAAACCGTTCTGGTAAAAGAATTTGTTTTGTTAAGCAAGGCTTTAAGACCGTTACCGCTGCCAAAACAGGATGCCGAAGGCAATATTTATGACCAGTTCAACGATCCGGAATTGAGGTACCGCCAGCGGTATGTAGACCTGGTAGTGAACCCCGCGGTGAAAGAGACCTTTATCAAAAGGACGAAAATTACCCAGAGTATCAGGGAATTTCTTAATGACAAGGGGTATCTGGAAGTGGAAACCCCAATTCTTCAGGCTATTCCGGGAGGTGCCGCTGCCCGTCCCTTTATCACCCATCACAATGCGCTCGACATCCCGCTCTACCTGCGAATTGCCAATGAACTATATCTTAAAAGGCTTATTGTAGGTGGCTTCGATGGTGTATATGAATTCGCCAAGGATTTCCGGAACGAAGGCATGGACCGTACGCATAACCCGGAGTTTACCATCATGGAACTCTATGTAGCCTATAAAGACTATCATTGGATGATGGAGCTCACCGAGCAACTACTCGAAAAAGTAGCTATTGATGCAAACGGAACCACACTGGCACAGATGAACGACCAGCAGATAGATTTCAAGGCGCCATACCCCCGTATTTCAATACTTGAAGCCATCGAGAAATACACGGGCTATGATGTAGGTGGAATGCAGGAGGACGAATTGCGACAAGTGGCTCAAAAACTCGAAATAGAGGTCAATGAGACTATGGGTGTCGGTAAACTGATCGATGAGATTTTTGGCGAAAAATGCGAACACCACTTTGTACAGCCCACTTTTATTATCGACTATCCCAAAGAGATGAGTCCGCTTACCAAAGAACACAGGGAAAACCCGGCCTTAACGGAACGCTTCGAACTCATCATCAACGGTAAAGAGATCGCAAATGCCTATTCGGAACTCAATGACCCTATCGATCAACGCGAACGTTTTGAAGATCAGCTCAAGCTTTCAGAAAAAGGAGATGATGAGGCTATGTTTATCGACCGGGATTTTCTAAGGGCGCTGGAATATGGTATGCCCCCTACTTCGGGCATCGGTATCGGTATGGACCGCCTGGTAATGCTACTCACCAACAATGCCTCGATCCAGGAAGTATTATTCTTTCCACAAATGAGGCCCGAAAAGAAGCCCCTTGAACTCAATGATAACGAAAAAACAATTCTGGAGCTTTTAAAAAAGGAACAGAGTATGCCTCTGGCCGCACTTAAGGAAGCCGCAGGCCTGAGCAATAAAGCCTGGGATAAAGGCATAAAAGGACTAAACAAGCTAGGGCTCACCAAAGTGTTAAAAAAAGATGATATTTTGATCTGCGAGCTCCAGGAGTAAGCTCTTTCTTACAGTATTCTATGATTTATAATGTATATTATTGATTAACAGATATTTAACTTATTGCCCCGTTCATCGAAAATCTGTTAATTTTTAAAATATCCTCTTGAGAATAAGCGTTTTATAAAGACAGAATCCCAAATCTGCCATTATGAAGCACTACTACCTATTTTTCTTTTTTATTGCTTTGCTGTCTTCCTGTTCCACCGAACCCGTGGATGGAGATGAGAAGGACCCTGATCCAGATGGCGACCTCGAAGCATGTTTTCAACTAAGTGATACGGTTTTGGCTATTGGTCAGGATCTCGAAATCACAAACTGTTCAGACGGAGCCGTTTCCTATCTATACGATTTTGGGAACGGGGAAACCAGTACAGAGCAAAATCCTCAAACGGAATTCGAAGTTGGTGGTGAATACACCATCACTCTTACTGTAACAAACGATGAGGAAGAAACGGATATCTATACCAAACAGGTAACGGTCCTGGATGCAGAGTCGTTCTACATCTACCCTGTAATTCCTGATGGCTTTTCATCCTTTCCTTTAGAATTGGGTGTACATCCGATAAGTGGAAATATCTACTATATAGAAAACCTTCAGGATGAGGAGGGAACAGGTGGCACCAAGTTCTATTATAAAGAACTGGATGAAACCTATACCCTGAGCTCTAACTACCTGGCCGATAAACCTCATGAGAGCAATAGTGCTTTTGTGAATTTTTATCCCAGCGGGAATATGAACTTCATCTTTGCCAGGACACTTGTAAGTCTTTATGGCACCCAGGAAGTGACCTATATGAGCGACTGGGGATTCGTGAATGCTTTAAATTCAGCAGCAAAACATAATTACGGAGTCCTTAGAGATGGATCTAACTGGTACTATTTCGGCTCGTCTGAAGACGGCGGGATCTATAAAGCTAGTATTGAGACACGTAACTCCAGTGGGGATGCATTCGATATCAGCCTCCATAGTTTCGGAGCTGCAGATGCCATGATAGGAGATATGGTGGTCAGTGGAAGTGGATATATTGCTTTTGGCGCCGTATTTTCAAAGAACGATACGGATCCCAGGTTAACAGATTATAAACCCTTGTTGATATTCTTCGATGAGTCCTTTAATGTCACTTCTCATGTGATCTATAACGAATCGGTACTCGACACAAATCTGGATTCGGCCAACGATCTCAATGGCAGTTATCACCTGGAGAAACTCTCTAATGGAAATCTGGCCTTATATGCCAATGGTGAAATCATCGTAACCGACAATAACGGAACCCTTCTTTACAGGGAATATTTCGATGGAACATCTAACAACCAGGCGCTGATCGCTCTGGAGCAGGGCTTTATCATCTCAACGGATGGATACATCAAGAAATTCGACAATAGCGGATCACTGTTGAAAGAGTTGCCTTATGCAGGAAAATATATGCCCGAGATCATCGATTGGGATGATGATCTTTTCTTTGTGGCTGGATACGAAGAAGACGGAAAGATCAAATTGCTTTATGGTGCCTGCGATGAAGATCTTAATCTGATTCCCATCGATTTCGGGGGATCGGTCCAATAAAACTGAAAGGAGCCTGGCCAGGCTCCTTTTTATTTTTAATACTTGTCGAAAAAATTATAGCTTAGGGCTCAAATTCTTCCTTATGCCCAACAGCAGGAAACTAGGCCTAATTCTGGGTCCGCTTTTCTTTATCACAATTCTACTGTTACCGGAACTACTACAGGGCAAGGAACATGCCAACGCAGTGATCGCTATAGCTCTTTGGATGATTTGTTGGTGGATCACCGAAGCCGTTTCGATATCGGTAACCGCCTTGCTACCTCTGTTGCTCTTCCCGCTACTCAAGATTATGCCCCTGGCCGATGTAGGCGCCAATTACGGAAGTCCGATTATCTTCCTTTTTTTTGGAGGTTTTGTCCTGGCCCTGGCCCTTGAAAAAGTGGATTTGCATAAACGGATTGCACTTAATATCATTCGCATAACAGGTACGACCCCTGATCGCGTTGTGCTTGGTTTTATGATCGCTACCGCTGCCCTAAGCATGTGGATCAGCAATACGGCCAGTACCGTTGTGATGCTCCCCATCGCCATGTCTGTAATCAGTCTTCTGATCTATGACGAGGACGGCTTTACCAAAAGCGATCGTAATTTTGCATTGAGTGTAATGCTCGGCATCGCTTTTTCAGCAAATGCCGGCGGTATTGCCACGGTGATCGGCACCCCACCAAATTCGGTGCTCATCGGATTATTGGAAAATGAATACCAGATTGAAGTTTCCTTCTTAAAGTGGATGACCATTGGCCTTCCATTTTCACTTATCATGCTCACTATCTGCTATCTCGTATTGGTTAAATGGATGTTCCCCAGCAGGCAATTGAAATTCCAGGCTTCGAGGGAGGTCATTGATGAGGAATTGCAGAAGTTGGGGCCCACCTCCGGAAAAGAAAAAATGGTCCTGGTGATATTTGGTATTACGGTATTTCTCTGGATCTTCCGAACGGTGATCAACAAGTTTATTCCCGGCCTTGGACTATCCGATACAATGATCAGTATGCTTGCCGCTATTGCTTTGTTTGCTTTACCTTATAATCTGCGAAGGTCAGATTTTATTATTGGCTGGGGAGATACCACCAGACTGGCGTGGGGTATACTTATTTTGTTTGGCGGGGGGCTTGCATTAGCCAAAGGCATGTCGGTAAGTGGTATTGTGGATGTTGTGGCTACCACCATCGCCAGCAGTGATATTAGTGTCCTTCTTACTGCTGCCCTCTTGATCTTTCTAATGCTATTTATGACGGAACTCATGAGTAATGTGGCGCTGGTAGCAGTACTGGCCCCTGTGGTGGCAGGTATTGCAATTGGGCTCGATATACCGATGCTCTATCTACTGATCCCTGTAACCATAGCGAGTAGTTGTGCTTTTATGTTGCCCATGGCCACACCTCCTAACGCCATCGTCTTTGCCAGTGGCTATGTCCGGGTCCACGAAATGGTCCGGGTAGGTATTATCCTTAACCTGATTTCAGTAGGACTGCTGATTTTGGTTTTTCAGTATGTGATACCCTTGCTATTCTGAATAAAAAAACCCCGGCGATCAGGCCGGGGTTATCGTTAAAATTTAAATTAGTTTACAGAGAAATGATATCTGAATTGGCTACCTTTTTAAAAGGATCAAATCCTTCCGGAAGATTTTCAACAATATCCAAATCGAGATCAATCATATCCGAAGGATCCACATAATCGATAGTACGGAAATATGTGGGGTAGGCATAGGCGTTAAAATCATGCGGTAAAAAGGCCGAATAATCTGCTAATGCCTCCTCTTCATCTATAAATTCAATCGCGTCCAGGTTAACATAATACTCATAGGGATCGAAATCCAATGGTAAGTATTCATCTGTCTCAAAACCCAGATCGTAATCATTGTCTTCTTCTATATAGGTAATACTATTCAAATCTAACGGCTCACAGCCACTTTTGGCTTGTTGTGCCATTAGTCCTGTATTTGATAACAGGATCAAAAAAACACTGAGGGTAAAACTTGCTTTTTTCATAACTTTAATAGATTAAATCTATGGCAAAGATACGACACCATTGTCGATGCACTATAGTGTTTCGGAATTCGTTAACAATTGCCGGTACTGCTC
>JBDNAQ010000004.1:0-2735 GCA_039768345.1 Flavobacteriaceae bacterium | reverse complement strand
GTATTAAGACTGGTAAGTGAATCGTCTCTGTTGACCGCCTTATTGAAATACAACTCGATGATCGGTTGGTAGATCGGCTTGCTCAATGCAGCACTCAACAGACAAATATCCACACCATCATGAGTGGTTTCAGAAAGATAGGAACTGTAAATTCCATCGATGAACACAATCTTATAGGTATCCATCTCGTGGAGAAAATACTTCTTCACATCTCTGTATTCCAGGGCATTGACCTTTTTTGGAAAAATGCTAAAGTCTATCTTCTGAAGTTTCCCCAGTGAAGTATATTTCCAGGCTTCTTCTTTTCGATTAGGAAAGCCCTTCATCTCAAAATTCCGAATGGCTTCAGAGCGGATATCATGGACAGGGTGGTCTATATCCACATGGCTTTGAAATGCCAGGAAAGAGGAAACCAACTTTTCTCTCAGGTCGATATTTTCGGTGTATTTGCTTCCCATATCCTTTTCTTATACTATTGAGATACTACTTCATCTTTTAGCCAGTCGTAGCCCTTATCTTCGAGTTCGAGTGCCAATTCTTTGGAGCCCGACTTTACAATTTTTCCATCCTGCAAGACATGTACAAAGTCCGGTACTATATAGTCTAACAGCCTTTGATAATGGGTGATCACAATCACCGCATTCTCTTTGCTACGCAATTTATTAACTCCATTGGCAACGATTCGGAGTGCATCGATATCCAGGCCCGAATCTGTCTCATCGAGAATCGCGAGTTTTGGTTCGAGCATAGCCATCTGGAAGATCTCATTCCTTTTTTTCTCACCACCTGAAAATCCCTGATTCAATGATCTCGACAGAAATTTCCTGTCTATTTCGAGCAATTCAGACTTTTCGCGTATCAGCTTTAGCATTTTATTGGCGGGCATTTCTTCTTCGCCTCTTGCCTTTCGGGATTCGTTTATTGCGGTCTTGATAAAATTGGTCACCGTAACACCAGGTATCTCTATCGGGTATTGAAAAGACATAAATATTCCTTTATGGGCCCGGTCTTCGGGTGCTTCATCATCCAAAGCTTCCCCTTCAAATTCTATGCTTCCCTCGGTAATCTCGAATTCTTCCTTTCCAGCGATCACAGCAGCCAGAGTGCTTTTTCCTGAGCCGTTTGGCCCCATGATAGCATGAACCTCGCCCGGATTAACCTCAAGGTCGATCCCATTGAGAATCTCATTGTCTTCTACGCCTGCGTGTAAATTTTTAATTTTTAACATCTCGGTCTATAATCTTTATTTTAAATACTCAGGTGCCTTAGGCATACTGAGAAAATCTTCTTTCTGGTGTTGTAGGTAAACTTTAGCGTTCTTTTCCTCGGCAAAGGCTTCAAAAAGACTCATACTCTTTCTGGTCTGCTCGAGGTCGTAATTAAATATGGGGATCCTTTTGAACTCTCTGTTCTCTGAAAAATGGTAAAGATCTCCAGAGAGCAATAGTGGGCCGTGCTCTTTCAGGTCGAGAAAAAGGACCTGATGTCCTGGTGTGTGTCCGGGCATATATTTTAGGATCACAGTACCATCTCCAAAAATGTCGTGGTCCCCTTTGATTATCTCTATTTTATTAAGGTCTTTAATCGCATTATAATTATCCGGGTACTGCTTCCGGACTTCGTCGCCTGTAACCCATTTGTATTCTTCTTCCTGTACCAGCCAGGTGGCACTTTTAAGTGCAGCGGCATGTCCTACATGGTCGAAGTGAGTGTGAGAGAGGACGATATATTTAAAATCTTCTGTGGTAAGTCCGATCCTGGTCAACTGGTTATGTAACGAATCTTTCCTCGATACCGTAAAGGCGCCATCGGGCGTGGTAAAGGGTTGGTCCATACCAACAAGAGATTCTGGAAGACCGGCATCCCACATTAGATTCCCGTCGGGGTGCTGTATTACATAGAACGCATTGGCAAATTCCTTGCTCTTTCCTTTATAGATATCGTCTTGCGCAAAATACCCCAGGGCATTCACCATAACTGTGCCGCCGTCGAAGGTATAGAGTTTGAGTGGGGACTTTTTAAGCTCGGAAGTGGCCGGGTTGACCTGAGCTATCGGCTTAGGGGCTTCTTTACAAGCGCTAAGCATTAGGATGGCGATTAGTAAAGCTAATGTTCTCATCTTTCTATCCTACTGAGCCTTCAAGGCTTATTTCCAATAATTTTTGAGCTTCAACTGCAAATTCCATCGGTAGTTTATTGAGGACTTCTTTGCTGAAACCATTCACGATCAGTGCTATAGCTTTTTCTGTATCGATACCTCGCTGATTACAATAAAATATCTGATCTTCACCAATCTTGCTGGTAGTTGCCTCGTGTTCGATCTGGGCATTTTTATTCTTTACTTCGATGTATGGAAATGTGTGTGCCCCGCATTTATTTCCCATCAAAAGCGAATCGCACTGTGAAAAATTTCGTGCATTGTCGGCTCTTTTATTCACCTGGACCAACCCGCGATAACTGTTTTGCGATTGCCCGGCCGATATCCCTTTAGATATAATGGTGCTGCGCGTATTCTTGCCAAGGTGGATCATTTTCGTGCCCGTATCGGCCTGCTGAAAATTGTTGGTCACCGCAATGGAGTAGAACTCACCTATAGAATTATCTCCTTTAAGCACACATGAAGGATACTTCCAGGTAATGGCCGAACCAGTTTCGACCTGAGTCCATGATATTTTGGCATTCTTTTCGCATATTCCCCTTTTGGTGACAAAATTGAAAACCCCGCCTTTACCTTC
>JBDNAQ010000309.1:0-5904 GCA_039768345.1 Flavobacteriaceae bacterium | reverse complement strand
TTATGGTAGGTAGGGCTTCGGTTTCAAATGGTATACGATCTATGACCCGCGATAAGACAAAACCGATTATCAATCCTATCGCCCCGCCGACCAGCCCAATGATCATAGCCTGACTCATAAAGATCAGTTGTACATCTTTACCCGAAAACCCTGTGGCCTTTAATATGGCAATATCTTTCATTTTCTCGTAAATCAGCATATTGAGGATGTTGTATATACCAAAGCCAGCAACGATGAGCAAGGTAACCGATACGGCATAAGTGATTAAGTTCCTGATGTTGGATCCGGTTTCGAATTGCGCATTGGCAGCAATGATATCTGTTGCTTTAACATTGAACTGCTTTTGTAATTGCCTGGCCATGGGAACCGCCTCGGCCAGGTCGAAGAGTTTTATATTGATATCGGTAATATAGTTTTCGGCTTCACCCTGTATGCGCTGAACGGTCTTAAGATTGGTATAACTCTGAATGTTATCTATATCTGCAATGCCACTTTGGTATATCCCGACAATTTTTAATGGAAAAACATCGCCTTTTACTGTACTTATCTGCACCCGGTCTCCAATAGACAGAGACATTTTATCGGCCAGTCCGGAACCCAGCAGGATCCCGTTTTCGCTATTCAGCAGTGCTTCGGCACTCCCCTTAACAATATAGTCCTGAAAATTAGACAACCTGATTTCTTCCATTACCTCAATGCCGATCAGATTTCCGCCGATTTCAATGGAACCCGATAAATAGAAGATCTGGGCTCTCAATTGTGGAGATGCCCCTTTTACGTTCTCTTTTTGACGCAAATAATTTAATATCGGCAGGGCATTGTGGATTTTTCGCTGACTTTTCTTCGGCTTCACCGAATGAACGATGTTTATGGCTTCTTCGAATTCGCGATAGAGCGCCACCGGCTGTTGAGCAGAAGGTTCAATTTCATTGTATAGATGGATGTGAGGGGTCTGGTTCAGGATTAGATCGTCGAGCATTTTGTTGAGTCCGGTCATAAAACTCACCAGTGTAATATAAGCCCCGATACCGAAAGTGACGCCTAGTGAGGCAGTAACTGTCGATTTCATCTTGGTCACCAAATGTGTTTTGGCGATTTGAAGAATAACCTTCCAATTGGTCATCAGTCTGGCTTTAGAATATTTGTTTCTTCATCAATCCCATCCAATACTTCGACGAGTTCAAGATTACTGAGCCCCAGCTGTAAAGTCACAGGCCCATCTTCGGTTAATACCTGATTCCCATTTAAAAGATATTCGCGGGGTATTGTCATAGCATTTTCTTTCTTGCCCACCACAATATTGCCTTCCCCCGCCAAACCCGGATATAAAATTTCTGGCGGAGACTTAAACACAGCTTCTATCTTAAAGGTTTGTGTTCGTTCATCTTTCCTGGGGTAAATTTTACTCACGCTGGCTTCAAATACCTCCTGCTGATAGGCATCGAGCGTAACCAGTACAGGCTGGCCGGGCAGAATTTTTACAATATCCACTTCATCTACCAGTAATTCGATGATAAACTTATGTGAACTGCCAATGGCAGCCAGCGGTTCCAGGACACTGATCGATTCTCCATGGTTCTTATAAAGCGCATATACCGTTCCCTGGATCTTGCTCTCCACTGTGAAATCGCCTGTGGTGATCTGTGCTGTCTTATAATTATTTTCGGCCTGGATAACTTTGGTTTTCAATTCGTTCTTTGTCCGTTCAAAATTGCTGATCAACAGTGATAAATTGTTTCTCGAAAGTTCATAGGTTAGTTTTTTGCTATCGTATTCCACAGCGGAACCGATGTTTTGCTCCCACAGATTTTTCTGCCTGAAATAGTTGACCGAGTCGTTTTGCACCCTCAACCGCGCAGATCTTATTTCATCTTCTAAGGTCTGTATAATCGCATTATTTCCACTGTAATTGTCGATGGCCAGTTCAAGACTGAGTCGGGCGTTTTCCACATTGAGCTGGGGGGCATTGTTTATGATCTGTGAAATGGGGGTGCCTCTGCTAACGGAATCTCCTTCTTCAACAAGATTTTGGTCCAGTATTCCTGAAACAGCGGCATAGACCTGATATAAACTGTCTGGTTGAATGGTGGCAGAGGAATATACCGATTCTGTGATGGTATTGATCGACGGTCTGATGCTATTCTTATCCGGGTTACAGGCCATAAAACCCAATACAATGATAAGGCTCAGAATTTTTTGAAGATGTTTTGCGAATAATTTCGGCCATTTCATTTCCATAAACTGGAAAAAGCGGTTTTTTTTGGAATTCTGAGGCATGTTATAATTATTATTTATGCGCATTAACAACTTATCGCCGATGTGTTGGTATTCCAGGTTTAGCCCATATAACGGTGGTAAAACATTCCTAATTTAATCTTTATTCAGCAGCTCGCTAATTCAGCCTTAGATATCGGGAATTTAATATACTGGAAACCTATGGCCCGGAACGCTTTTTTACTATGACATTTATCATCTTTTTGTTGTTTGAGTACTAGTAGTTTAGCCGCTTTAACCAACGAAAAATGAAAGAAATCCTGCTCCTTTCGAAAAGAAGATTATCTCAAATTGCCATACTGCCCGTTAGCATTGGATTGGTTTATCTATGGTTTGGCAGCCTGAAATTCTTTGCAGGGGTTAGTCCGGCAGAACAACTGGCCCAAAATACCATCACTCATCTCACCGCGGGATTAATACTTCCCGAGCTGTCCATTCTAATGCTCGCTATTTGGGAAACAGCCATCGGCCTACTTTTGATCTTTAATCTATGGACACGTTTTGCGTTACAGCTCGCGCTTGTGCATATTCTTCTTACATTTTCACCTTTTGTATTCTTCTCGGAATTGCTGTGGACCAATGCGCCATTCGGGCTAACATTGCTTGGCCAGTATATCGTTAAAAATATTATTATCCTGGGCGTGTTGGTGGTACTGCTCTGGAAAAAAAAGGGCGAAACGGTCTCTGTTTCCCACTGAAATAACAAACCGACACTAATTTTGTGTTTTTTTAGCGATTCCCGGCTCTCGATTTGACCGGGAATGATAAAAGTCATAGTTTTCTATTCTGAGCTCAGCGAATTTTATAAATATATATCTCAAAACTTCTATTTATGACCATTAATTTCCAATATGTTCAAATGCCCAATAGTGAGGCCATGAATGAATTGATGACAAACAAACTGAATAAACTGGCCAAAAAGTTCGATTTTATCATAAGGGCCGATGTTTTTTTTAAGATGGAAAACGACCCATCGGGCAATGGTAAAATATGTGAGATCCGTTTAAGTGTACCTGGCCCAAGAATTTTTGCCAAGGCTAAGGAAGACGATTTTGAGAAGGCAGCTGCCGGTACGATAAAAGATTTGGAATCACAACTACAAAAACGCAAGCACACATTTAAGAAATACTGAAAATTGGCATAAATACCTGAATTATGAAGAGGATCCTGGTACCGGTCGATTTTTCTGAGCACGCAGGATTCGCATTGGAGGTGGCCGCAATATTGGCACGGACATACGAATCCGAAATTATTGTGCTTCATATGTTGGGACTTTCAGAGGCTTATCTCACCAAAGATGAGTCCCAGGAGTTCGCAGAGGCTCATTATTACATGAAATTAGCTAAAACCAGGTTCGACCGCTTTCTCGATAAACCTTATCTGAAAGATCTGGATATGCGGGAGATGGTCCAGAATTATAAGATTTTTAGCGAAGTCAATCAAATTGCGACCGAGCAGGATGTGGATCTTATCGTGATGGGCTCACATGGTACCGGTGGACTGAGTGAGTTATTTGTGGGATCCAATACCGAAAAGGTAGTTCGCAGTTCGGAAATACCGGTCCTGGTTATCAAGGCCCGGCGCCCTGAATTTAAACCGGAAAAGGTGGTCTTTGCAACCGATTTTAACATTGAAGGTTTAAGCGCTTATAACCGCATCAGGAAATTGGTGTCTAAATGGGATGCCGAGATTTGCCTGGTATATGTTAACCTGCCGAACGAACGATTCAGAAGCTCAAAGGAGAAGCAAGCGACAGCCAATTCTTTTATAGAGGCCGCTCACGGAGGTAAGATGCCGCCAAAAACCACCATCAGATTCGTCTCGGATTATACTATCGAAGGAGGTATTTATTTCATGGCGGAGGAAATAAACGCAGATCTGATTGCGATCCCGACTCACGGGCGAAGTGGTTTAGTACATTTTTTCAAGGGGAGTGTGGGAGAAGATTTAGCCAATCATGCCAAATTACCTGTTATCAGCTGTAAGATATAAAATCTTTATCCCGGACTGAGAACGAGTTCATTTAAATTTTTCCTATGCGCGTTTTTAAAAAAAACAGCAATATTTTTCACCTGCTCTCGGAAGCAATAATCGAGGGTACCATTGTGGTGAACCAGGAATTTCAGATTGTCTCGATCAACGGGCGGGCCGAAGTACTTTTCGGATATGAGCCCGACGAACTCATCGGTAAATCCCTGTCGCAGATCATCCCGGATAAGCATAGAAAAATTCATGAAGAACATATGACCGAATTCTTCGATCATGGCAAGCAAAGCCGTATGGCTGAAGGAAGGGTTTTATGTGGTTTAAAGAAATCGGGGGAGGAATTCCCTATGGAAGTAGGACTAAGCCCGTTTACGATCTATCGGAGAAAATATGTTTTGGCGCTGGTATATGATATGACCCAGACCCTCGAATTTCGGCGCAAGCTAAAAATCAAAGGAAAGGCACTCGAATTTGCACTTAATGGAATAGTAATCACCGATGCTCAACAGGAGGATAATCCCATCATTTATTATAACAGGGCATTTCAGAAACTGACGGGTTATACCAAAAAGGAAATCATGGGTCACAACTGTCGTTTCCTTCAGGCTAAGGATAGGAATCAGGAGGGCGTGAAACAGATTCGCCAGGCTATTAAAGATGGAAGCAGTTGCCAGGTTCAGGTAAGGAACTATAAAAAAGACGGCACTATGTTCTGGAACGAGGTGTCTGTGAATCCTATTCGCACTTCCAATGGAAAAATCACGCATTTCGTGGGTATTCAAAACGATGTCTCCGAAAGGGTCATGGCCGAACAGGAAATCAACCACCTTATTAAGATTTTTAATGACTCGCTGAACGAGATTTATGTTTTCGATGCGCAATCCCTTGAATTCACCCACGCTAATTTTGGAGCTCAGAGGAGTATTGGATATAAGATACAGGAACTTAAATCGATGAAACCCTATGAGCTCATGCCCGAGTTCAACAAAACCGAATTCAGGAAACTCATCGCACCAATACTGTCCAATTCGCGTAAAAAGGTCGATTTCGAAACCACCCTTTGCCGTAAAGACGGCAGTACTTACCCGGTCGAGATTCATCTTCAATCTTCTTCGCTCGAAAACCGCACCCTGATCCTAGCCATGGTCATGGACATTTCCGATAGGAAAGACTATACTCAGAAGCTTGAAAAAAAGGTTTCGGAACGGACAGAGCAACTAAAACAGGCTTTGATTAAAGAAAAAGAGCTCGGCGAACTAAAAACCAAGTTTTTGTCGCTGGTTTCGCATGAATTCAAAACACCTTTGAGCGCCATACTCACCTCTGCGACCTTAATCGGGAAATACCCTTCGGAAGATCAACAGAAAAAGCGGGACAAGCACATAGAGTCTATAACATCTGAAGTAAAACAGCTTACAGGCATTTTAGACGACTTTCTGTCGGTAGAACGCCTGGAACAAGGCAAGGAGATTTACACTTTTACCGATTTTTATCTCAGCAAGGTGGTCAATGAGGTGGTCTATAGCGCCAATATGTTATTAAAAACAGGCCAGAAAATAGAATACCCATTAAACATCGAGGAAGTCAGGATTTTCCAGGATAAAAAAATAGTTGCGCTTACGCTGACCAACCTCTTGCACAATG
>JBDNAQ010000308.1:0-3109 GCA_039768345.1 Flavobacteriaceae bacterium | reverse complement strand
TTTTTCCGCGCATCGATAAAGACGCCAGAGCATTTTTTTTGTTAATGATTCGGAAACATTCAATTAACACAGAGGTCGGACATTTGGAGCGACAAAAACTAATACCTAACCTCTATGAAATGTCGACTACTCTTATCAGGGATTTCCCTGTTTATTACCCTTCTATCATACGGACAAGAATATAATGCCGGCCCATTTGGCAAAGGCGTTTTGAACCTTATGGGACAAGACAGCACCTGGAGCATGAAATTTGGTATGCGGATGCAGTTTTTAAGTACCGCCCGCTGGGACAGAGAAGATGACGGAGGACTGATCAATCCGAGTTCAGCGATGTTAATCCGACGTGCAAGACTGAAATTTGACGGATTCGCTTTCACTCCAAAACTGAAATATAAAATTGAATTAGGGCTCTCTAACCGCGATATCGCCGGACAGTCCGAATTTACCCGAAACGCACCCAGGTATATTCTCGATGCCGTAGTTAAATGGAATTTCTATGAGAAATTCGTGCTTTGGGCGGGCCAGACAAAATTGCCGGGAAATATAGAACGGGTGATCTCTTCCGGAAATCTTCAACTGGTTGACCGGTCTATTGTAAATGCACTGTTTAATATCGACCGGGATATCGGTTTACAGCTCAGACACAGCACCCAGATCACCGATAAATTTTTGACCCGTGAGATCTTTGCATTCTCACAGGGCGAGGGGAGAAACGTGGTCACCGGGAATATCGGGGGGCATCAATATACCTTCCGGCTCGAAATGCTACCCTTTGGCACCTTTGCTAAAAAGGGCGATTATTTAGGTGCCGATCTCTACCGTGAACCAAAACCTAAACTATTGTTAGCCGCCTCTTACGACATTAATGATAATGCCGTTAGAACCCGTAGTAACCTCGGAAATTTTATGTTCAACGATGTAGGATTATATGAAACAACTATCCGCACCCTCTTTGTGGATACCCATTTCAAATATCGCGGTTTTTCGTTAATGGGTGAATATGCCAATCGGGAGGCGGAAGATCCTATCGCCAAAAATTCTGACGGTAGTCCAACTGGCGACATCGTACAGGTGGGTGACGGATTTAATCTGCAGGCAGGCTATTTGCTTAAAAAGAATTGGGAGGTGGCAGGAAGGTATTCCAATACAGACCTGGTGGAAAGTATTACAGGGGTCAACCAAGTTACCCAATATACATTGGGCTTGTCAAAATATTTCGTCGGGCACAAGCTAAAAGTGCAGACCGATATGAGTTATTTTAAGATAGATGGAAGTGCAGATCGGGTATTCTACCGATTACAAATGGATCTTCATTTTTAAAGACCAAAAATAACTTTTAGGTAATACCCTAAATTATGTATCTTCAGATATTGAGCAATTAAATTCAACTAACACAGATGGAAAATATTTACTTGATAATGGTTATTGCGCTAGCCGGCCTGGCTGTTGCAGATTTGGTAGTGGGCGTGAGCAATGACGCCGTCAACTTCCTGAATTCAGCCCTCGGTTCCAAGGCGCTTTCCTTCAAGACGATCATGATCGTAGCCAGCCTTGGAATTGCCTGTGGTGCAATTTTTTCAAGTGGTCTGATGGAGGTAGCCCGGAAAGGAATCTTTAATCCGGGTGAATTCTATTTCAATGAAATTATGTTCATTTTCATGGCGGTCATGATCACAGACATCCTGCTTCTGGATTTCTTCAATACGCTGGGAATGCCGACTTCCACAACCGTTTCCATAGTCTTTGAATTGTTAGGAGCAGCCGTGGCCATGGCACTTATAAAAATCGCTGCAGACGGCGGTAGTTTTACCGAAGTCGTAAATTATATCAACACCACTAAGGCGTTACAGATTATTCTGGGAATTCTATTGTCGGTGGTGGTGGCCTTTAGTATAGGGGCCGTTGTGCAATGGGTCTCCCGTGTGCTTCTCACCTACAATTTTGAAAAAAAGGCCAAATGGGTAGGTGCGTTATTCGGAGGTCTGGCGTTGGCAGCTATTACCTATTTCATATTCATGAAAGGGATTAAGGGCACCCCATACGCCAGTGAGGAATTTGATCTTATCGGTGGGGTTACGATCAAGGACTTTTTAGAAGATCAGGTATTGATCATAGTAGCAATAAGCCTGGTGATCTGGACCGTTTTGTCTTTTTTATTGATCAATCTTGCTAAAATAAACATCTACAAGCTCATTATTGGAGTAGGTACTTTTGCTCTCGCCCTGGCCTTTGCAGGCAACGATTTGGTAAACTTCATCGGGGTTCCGATCGCGGCTTACCAGTCATATGAAGCATGGTCAGTATCGGGCGTAGCTGCCACTGAATTCAGTATGGAGGTAATGGCACAGAAAGTTCCGACGCCTACGCTCCTGCTTTTTATCGCCGGTCTCATAATGGTAGTTACCCTTTGGCTATCCAAGAAAGCCCGATATGTAACAGAAACAGAAATCAATCTTGCCCGTGCCGGGGAGTCCAAAGAGCGTTTTCAGCCGAATATGCTATCGCGAAATCTAGTCCGGTTTACGCTGATGGCATCACGATATACCAATACGGTTGTTCCTGATGCAATACTGAATAAAGTCAATTCGCGTTTTAGCCGAAATGTGATCAGGCTACCCAAGGGGAAAACCCACGAATTACCGGCCTTCGATATGGTACGCGCTGCCGTGAACCTTATGGTGGCCAGTATTCTGATCTCTATAGCCACATCCTATAAATTACCGCTGTCTACCACTTATGTAACTTTTATGGTTGCCATGGGTACCTCGCTGGCCGACAGGGCCTGGGGTACCGAAAGTGCGGTATATCGTGTAGCCGGGGTTCTGAATGTCATCGGTGGTTGGTTTATGACGGCCATCATCGCCTTTTTAGCCGCAGCAACTATTTTATCGATCATCAGCTTTGGTAAAGGTGCGGCCATCGCTATATTGTTGTTTGTGGCAATTTTATTACTCGCCAGAAACTACATCTCCCATAAAAAGCGAGTGACTGCTCAACGTGAAGAGGATAGCCTGTTTCGCTCAGAGAGTAGTTCGGTACAGGGTGTGATCGAAGAGAGTGCACAGAACATATCCAATGTTATAAAGCGCAGCAGTAAACTATACCGAAA
>JBDNAQ010000307.1:0-8244 GCA_039768345.1 Flavobacteriaceae bacterium | reverse complement strand
GTTTTAGCTTCTGCGGCTTTGCTGGCGGCAACCTGGGTTGCAGGGGCGCCTTTGTAATTCTCAATATCGCGTTTTACAATCCTGCCATGATCTCCGGTCCCTTGAACCGTACCAAGATCGATTCCTTTTTCTGCTGCCATTTTTCGGGCAAGTGGAGAAACGAATACACGTTGGCCGTCGGCCACTATTTTGGGCGCAGATTTAGCTTCTGACCCCTCCTGGGCACTAACTTTCTGTTCTGGTTCAGCCGCTTCTGGTCCGGAAGATCCCGGGCCGGCGTTTTGTGCATTTAACACAGCCGCCACATCCGTGCCGGCAGGACCAATTATTGCCAATACATCATCAACAGGCGCCGATTCTCCCTCCTGAATACCGATATGCAGTAAAGTTCCTGAATAGAAGGATTCGAATTCCATGGTCGCTTTATCTGTTTCTATCTCGGCCAGGATTTCTCCTTCCTCCACCTCATCTCCTACTTTCTTAAGCCAGGTGGCCACCGTCCCTTCTTCCATAGTATCGCTAAGCCGCGGCATAGTAACTATAGTGACATCATCAGGAATTTCAGCTACCGAAGCCGTCTCAGTGGCAGGAGTGGTCGTTTCTTTTTCAACCACTTCATTCGCTGGTTCTTCTGCTGTAGTTTTTTCAGGAACAGATCCGTTGAGTAGATCACTAATATCCTCTCCATCCTGCCCTATAATCGCCAATAGAGTGTCTACCGGTGCGCCATCACCTTCTTCTATCCCAATATGCAATAAGGTCCCCTCATGAAAGGATTCAAATTCCATAGTTGCTTTATCGGTTTCTATCTCCGCCAGTATATCGCCTTCTTCCACTTTATCGCCTACCTTTTTGAGCCATTTGGCCACAGTACCTTCTTCCATGGTATCGCTCAACCTCGGCATTGTTATAACTTCGGCCATCCTCCTATAATTTGTGTTGTAAAAATGGATAATCTTCCTGCTGGTAAACCACATCATACATTTGATTTACCGGTGGATATTCAGATTCCTCTGCGAATTTCTCGCAATCCTTTACCCTTTGTTTCACGCGATCGTTGATCTCCTTGATCTCTTCATCATTTGCGTATTTCTTTTCTTTGATAACATCCAGTACCTGGGTAATAGGATCTATCTTCTTGTATTCCTCAACCTCTGCCTTGGTTCGGTAGTGTTGGGCATCGGACATAGAATGCCCTCTATATCTATAAGTCTTCATCTCCAGAAAGGTAGGACCACCACCACTGCGAGCTCTATCTATAGCCTTGTGCACTTCCTGTGCCACTGCTACAGGATCCATCCCGTCTACAGGACCACAGGGCATTTCGTACCCCAATCCTAATTTCCAAATATCAGTCGTATGGGCGGTACGGGCAACCGATGTTCCCATCGCATAGCCGTTATTTTCACAAATAAATACAACAGGGAGTTGCCAAAGCATCGCCAGATTAAAGGTCTCGTGTAATGAACCTTGTCTTACAGCCCCGTCTCCCATATAACACAATGTGACCGAATCTCTTTTGAAGTATTTATCGGCAAATGCCAGTCCGGCACCAAGTGGGATTTGTCCTCCCACAATACCATGGCCACCATAAAACCGAAATTCCTTGGAGAAGATGTGCATCGAGCCGCCCATGCCTTTTGAAGTACCAGTCACCTTACCAAAAAGCTCGGCCATTACTCTTTTGGGGTCCTCCCCCATACCAATAGGCTGTACATGATTCCGATACGCGGTTATCATGCGATCCTTGCTGAGATCCATTGCGTGTAGCGCTCCTGCCAGAACCGCTTCCTGACCATTATATAAATGGAGAAATCCGCGTACTTTTTGCTGAATATAAACGGCGGCTAGCTTGTCTTCAAACTTTCGCCAAAACAACATTTCTTCGTACCATCGCAGATAAACTTCCTCGGTAATTTTTTCCATTAAAAAAGCTGTGTTATTTCCTATTCCTATACCCGACCAGACTCCGATGATCTTACACAACAACCAGGCGGAATGACAAAAATACACATTAAATCTATAGCTAAAAAAAATTGGCCAAATTCCTTAAAAGGCCACAATATTTAGCTTAATTGATGCATTATCAGGCTCGATAAATCATTAAAAAATCGCCTATTTCAGGTATGAATTCCCAAATGTCAGAGGTAGGAGATCGGTCAGAGAATCTACAGCATATACCTCTCCTGTTTCACCCATCATAAATATTTTAATAGGATTGGTTTGTTTTTGTTCGTACTCCGCAATGGACTGCCTGCAATTTCCACAAGGGGCCGCTGGCTTCGAGACTTTTGTTATGGTGGAAGCCGCAGAAATTGCAATCGCCTTAACGGCAACACCCGGGAATCGGGCACCTGCCTGAAAAATAGCAACTCGTTCGGCACAAAGACCAGATGGAAAAGAGGCATTCTCCTGATTGTTGCCAATAACGATCTCATCATTTTCTAAGAGTACAGCTGCGCCTACCTGAAAATTGGAATAGGGTGCATAGGCATTTTGTCTGCTATGTTGGGCAACAGACATCAGTTTCTCAAACTCCTCGGGGAGGTTTTTGGGCGAATCATAAATCGTTAGATCAAAGGAAATTTTTTGCTTTTGCATGGCCTGGATATATGCGATTTAGGGCAAAAATAAAAAAACCACGGCAAGGCGTGGTTTTTAAATGTTTTATTATCGTCCGGGACCTAGTCGTTTATGTACTCTTGTCCGAGGTTAAATGTAAGTGAAAACCGAAGAGTGTTCTCCAGAGGGTTGGTCACCTTCGAAGTAGCGAACAAATAGGACAAATCTATTTGTGCGGACTTAAACTTAAATCCAGCACCGAGTGTAAAGAATTGTCTTGACCCTTTTTCCGGGCTTTCATGAAAGTAACCGGTCCGGAGCATAAAGGCATTCTGATAAGCATACTCTGCACCCAATGCCCAGGTGATTTCTTTGAGTTCTTCACTAATACCTCCGGGGGCATCTCCGAAAGATTTAAACATACCCTCGAACCAACCTATATTTTGATATTCCTCATTATCAGCCGAATCGATCACCCCATCACCATTGAAATCCTGAGGTGTGGGAACCAGAAGCTTGTTGAATTCGACGTTTAGTCCCAGAACATTATCGGCATCGAAGATAAAATCAAAACCTCCTCCTAATTTCATATTCGTGGGAAGGAAATTTTGTTGACCCCCTTCGTCGTACTGTATTTTACCTCCCATATTGGAAATATTGAATCCACCCTTCCAGCGACCATCAAAACTGCTATACGCTTGTTCGCGGGACCTGAAATATCCGGCCACATCTACCGCAAACGAACTCGCAGATCTTGAATCGACATTGCCCGTTTCGGGAAGCCTAAGGTTCGAGTTGATATACCTGCCGGCAACAGCCATTGAGAATGTAGGGCTCAATTTTAATGAATAAGATCCGTCGATGGCAAATTCATTGGGCTTGACAATGGTCCCCGGATCATTGGCGAACTGCCTCAATTCTATTTCTCCCAATGTGAAATAGCGGATACCAAACGCAAATGCACTTTGGTCGTTTAATTTATTGTAGTAAGTACCGCTAAGCAATGCGATATCTGTGATTATACTTTCCAAATAGGGCGTATAACTTATCCCAATTCCCATCTTCCTTTCTGCAAAAGCAAACTTTGCCGGATTCCATTGTTGAGAAAATGCATCCACTCCGGTGGCAGCACCAATATCTCCTATTCCGGATGCCCTGGCATCGGCGGCAATAGTTAAAAACGGGACAGCTGTGGTAATTACCCGTTCGTTCTGAGCAACTGCCTTAAAGCATAGCAATGCCAGCGGGATAAAGATTAATTTTTTCAGGTTTTTCATCTAGAATTTTTGTTGAAGACGCAAATGTAAAAACAATTTTTTGCTCCGATAATTGGATATACCAAATATAAACGACCTTTTTCCGGATATCTTATGTCTCGATGTATAATATTTTTAAATTATAATAGGCACGCATGCGTGTACGGGGTATCTGGCCGTGTCTTACCGACCAAAAACATGCTTACGGACTACCCGGCAAGTTCTTCCCTGAAAGCAATATCAACCAGGAATACAATACCGCTGTGAAATCTCCGTTATATCACCGTTATCAGAAATGAGCGGAATACCTGAAAATATTGGTTAATCACATTCAAACAAAATATTTTCAAGCTCATAAAATATTATACGCAATTCGGCGTTTTATTAGCCAAAAGCGATAGAATATCTAACGTAAAACCAACGGATGAACAAAAAGGTGCAGTTTATCCATGAAATTAAGTCCTAAATACAGATGAAAAAACATTTTATCAAGGTGGCACTCTCGTGTGCAGTTATTGCATCGGGATTCACTGTGAGCAGTTGTAATAAGATGAAAGGATCCTCTTCCAAAACTGCTTCACGGGCAACCGGTTGGAAGATCAATTCGAAAGAAGGGGGATTCCAGCACAATTCAGATTTCAAAGAACAGGAGACAGGCCCGGGACTGGTATTCATCGAAGGGGGTACTTTTACCAAGGGTAAGGTGCAGGATGATGTAATGCACGACTGGAATAATTCTCCTACCCAACAACATGTTCAATCGTTCTATATGGATGAAACCGAGGTCACCAATGTGATGTACCTCGAATACCTCGATTATCTTAAAGCGGTTTATCCGCCGGAAAATCCAAGGTATACCAATATCTATAAAGGAGCATTACCCGATACTCTGGTATGGCGAAATCGCCTGGGGTATAACGAGACCATGACCAACAATTATCTAAGACATCCGGCCTATGCTGAGTATCCGGTGGTTGGTGTGAATTGGATCCAGGCTGTACAGTTCTCAGAGTGGAGAACCGACAGGGTGAACGAGGCTATGCTCGAACGAGAAGGTTATCTTGCTAAGGATGCCAAATACAAAGCCGTTACAGGTGAGGTTGAGGGTACTTTTAGTACAGAAGCTTATCTGAATAACCCCGAATCGGTTTACAACGGTTTGATCGATTCTCTGCAGGGTAATAAAAAGAAAGATTCTATTTCTACTTTTGCCAAGAGGAGCAGCGGTATCATTATGCCAGAATACAGGTTACCTACTGAAACAGAGTGGGAATATGCAGCTCAGGCACTTATAGGAACCAGAGAATATAACAATTACAGGGGGCGTAAGAAGTATCCCTGGGAAGGCGAATACACCCGTAACGGACAAAGGGTAGGTCGTGGAGACCAGTTAGCCAACTTCAAACAATATAAAGGTGATTACGGCGGAATTGCAGGTTGGTCTGATGACGGTGCCGATATTACTGCCGAAGTAAAGTCGTACAAACCTAACGATCTTGGCCTGTATGACATGGCTGGAAATGTGGCCGAATGGGTAGCTGATGTTTACCGTCCTATAGTGGATGATGAAATCAGCGACTTTAACTACTACAGAGGAAATGTCTTTATGAAGGCCGCCATTGGTGAAGACGGGAAAGTAAAGGTATTGCGAGATGATATTGTTTTCGATACCCTGCCGAACGGTAAAGTCGTGGCGATCAATTTGCCTGGCGAAGTTGAAATGGTAGCCGTGGATGAAAACGAAACCTATTTGAGAACTAATTTCTCGGATAGTGATAACAGAGGATACCGTGATGGTGATGCCGGTTCATCGAGGTTCTTTGAACGCTTCGGCGATGAGGAAGATGCAGATGACAGGCGTAAAATGTACAATTCTCCGACCCATAAAGTGGGAAGAGATTCAATCGGGAATCTTGTACGGGGGTACGATGAAAGAAACGATAGAACCACACTGATCAACGACGAGGTAAGGGTTTTTAAAGGTGGTTCCTGGAGAGACAGGGCCTACTGGCTAGATCCGGCACAACGCCGATACCTGCCACAATACATGGCAACAGACTATATCGGTTTCCGATGTGCGATGTCGCGTGTAGGTTCTAAATCCAAGACTAAGAATAAGACGGTCAGAACTAAGAAAGTTAAAAAATAAGAAGGATAACTATCCTCTAATAGAAGCCCCGATGGAAGAACCATCGGGGCTTTTTTTTATATTTGTGCTCATGACGATCGAGAGGTTGCATCAACTTTTCCTAAAGTATCCGGTTGCCTGTACGGATACGCGACAGATCCATGAGGCATGTATGTTTTTTGCGCTCAAAGGTGATAATTTTGACGGCAACAAATTCGCTGCTGATGCCTTGCGGAAAGGAGCTAAATATGTAGTCGCTGATAGTGTTGATGCTGCAAAAGACGAACGAATTATTCTGGTTGATGATACCCTGAAAACACTTCAACAGCTCGCCACCTATCACCGTAAATATTGCACTGCAACGGTTATTGCCCTAACCGGCAGCAACGGAAAAACCACTACCAAGGAACTTATGTTCGCGGTGCTCTCCAAAAAATTCAATACGATCGCTACCCAAGGCAATTTCAACAATCATATCGGAGTACCCTTAACCCTTCTTCGTATCGTAAAAGAAACAGAAATCGCCATAGTTGAGATGGGTGCCAATCATCAGAAGGAAATCGATTTATTGTGTAATATTGCGCTTCCCGATCACGGTTATATCACCAACTTCGGCAAGGCTCATCTCGAAGGATTCGGAGGAATTGAGGGAGTTATAAAGGGAAAGTCTGAATTATATGACTACCTGATTAAGCATGAAAAACATATTTTTTTCAATGCTGATGATTCAATTCAGGCATCAAAACTAGCATCGTACAAAAAGAAAACAGGCTATAGTACCGAAGCCAGGGAATTTCTAACTGTATCATTTTTAGGAGCTCTTCCATATGTGGTTCTGAAGCTTGGGGAATCTCGTATCAGTACACAGTTGATCGGCAGTTATAATTTTTCAAACTGTTGTGCCGCTCTGCTGGTGGGTAGTTATTTCAAAGTACCGATCGATGATATCAAAGAAGCTTTAGAATATTATATACCAGAAAACAACAGATCGCAGCTTATCGAACGAGAACATCACAGCATCGTTCTCGATGCCTATAATGCAAATCCGACCAGTATGCGGGCTGCTCTGGAAAATTTTAGCCAAATGAACGGTATGGCCAAAACAGTTTTTCTTGGAGATATGTTCGAATTAGGCGTTGAATCTGCTAAGGAGCATCAGGCCACAGCCCGATTGGTAGAAGACATCAATTTTGACAATGCATTTTTAATCGGTGAGAATTTCTACAAGACCGATACAACCCTTAAAAAATACCGCAGCTTTGAGGACTTATCCGAATATCTGAAAAAACATCCACTGGGACCTTCTCAGATACTGATCAAAGGCTCCAGAGGAATGGCGCTGGAGCGCATTCTGGAAATACTATAAGATGCCCAGCCTGCCGGTTATCATTTCCAGGGTCGATAGCTCTGGTTTGATCATATTGCGATATAAAAAAACCACCGCTAGAACGGTGGTCTGTTATATGTGGGATATACTGGAGTCGAACCAGTGACCTCTGCCCTGTCAAGGCAGCGCTCTAAACCAACTGAGCTAATACCCCGGGAATATTATCGGCATTTCGGGAGAGCAAATATAGCGTGTATTTTCATACTTTTGAAATCGGAACCGCATAAGCCTAATAATCTCCCTCCTGTCATGAAAATTGTATCGTGGAACGTTAATGGAATCAGAGCGATAATAAAGAAAGACTTTATTAAGTCTGTTAAGTCGATATCCGCAGACATCATGTGTTTGCAGGAGACAAAGGCACAAGATCACGAAACCGCTGAAGCCATAAAACCTCTGGGGAACTTCCACTTTTACCATAATGCAGCAGAGAAAAAAGGATATAGTAGTACTGCAGTTTTAAGCCGCCCGGAACCCAAGGTGATTTCAATGGATATGGGTATCGCTGAACACGATAGCGAGGGCAGGATCATTTGCCTGGACTATGAGCATTTCTATCTTGTAAACGTCTATGTTCCCAATTCCGGACAGAATCTCGTCAGGCTTGATTATCGACAACAATGGGACGCAGACTTTCTCAAATATCTTAAAGCCAAAGAAAAGACCAAACCCGTAATTGTTTGCGGCGACCTTAATGTGGCGCATCGTCCTATCGATCTGAAAAACGATAAATCGAATTACAATAAAACGGCCGGATATACCCAGGTCGAAATCGATGGTATGGACAACATTATCAAGGCCGGATTTATAGATACATTTAGATATTTTCAGCCTGAAGAAGTGGCTTATTCCTATTGGAGTTACCGCTTTAAAGCACGAGAAAGAAATGTCGGCTGGCGCATCGATTATTT
>JBDNAQ010000306.1:0-4010 GCA_039768345.1 Flavobacteriaceae bacterium | reverse complement strand
TTACATTAAGGAAAAATCAATAAAAAAAACCTAACAAAAGGCATGAAGATGGACGGGCTGTATTGTGCGGGTTAGGTGAATTTTAGTTGGCTTCTCCGGATATGGTTTCTGCATCTTCCAGAGATGCATCCGCCCGCCACTTATGACCGGCGTTATATTTTTCGATACACCGAGAGTCTGTGAATGAATTTAGAACTCCATCACTTTTTTATCCTAGTTAAGCCAGGCGCAGAAGTGGCGGAATTATTGTCGTCAATCGGTATGTACGAAGAAACGAGAAATAAGCAGTAAGGGCAAGGCACATCAAATCGATGTTTTAATTTCTCTAATGGTACGTTGGAGTTATTGTGGGTCCATAATAATGAAGAAGCCCTAAATGGCCCCGGCCGAGACATGTTTCTACCTGAGCGTGCAAATGATAAAACAGCATCTCCATTTGGAATTATTGTTAATAGAAAGGACAATGCTAGTGTAGAAATGCCATTTGAAGGGAGGAAATATGAGCCAGTCTATTTTCAATCCCCCTGAGCGTTTCATATCGGAGTAAATTCCAAAAACTTAATCGAGCCACTGTGCGTATACATGCCATTTATTGAGCCAGGGATGTCAAGTGGTAGTGATGAGAATATGGACATTGGACCAATTAGCAAAGTAAAGGTTTATAAACCAGCCGAACCTATGTCTAAAGTGTTGAGTGTCGTGAATACCGCTGATAGGTTATCCATTGAACATGGAGATCAGCATCTTATTGAGGTAACGTTCGGTGAGAATAAAACCGGTCTTTCAAAAGATTTCAGGCCGGATATCCCTTTAATTATTCATTGGTAATGGAACAACGTTATTAGGTTCATGAAAAATAAAAATATAACAAGCGCAGTCGAGTCGGACAGGCCTCTGCGAACGTTGATACAGCCATCCTTGGCTGTATCAACTGGGCGATGAGCTTAGGTGTGAATTTATATCCAGTTATCTTGTATACTCTAAAGAGATCATTACATGCTACTTAACGATTTATTTAATATAGATATCCCAATTATACAGGCCCCTATGGCCGGTGTGCAGAATTGGGAATTGGCTGTGGCAGTATCAAACGCAGGTGCTATGGGGTCAATTCCATGCGGTATGTTGTCCGTGGAAAAAATAAAGAGAGAAATTAAGCAATTCACAGCGAACTCCGATAGACCATACAACCTCAATTTTTTTTGCCACGAGATGCCGATGGTTGACAATGACCAACTTAGCATTTGGGAGAAAACATTATCTGTGTACTATCGCGAGCTTGAAATACCTTTTGAGTCTAATATGAGTGGGTTGCGGATGCCGTTTAATAAGGATGTTGCTGACGCTATCGAGCTTTATTCACCAAAAGCAATCAGTTTTCACTTTGGACTCCCATCTTTGGAATTGCTTGACAGGATAAAATCTTGGGGCGCAAAGGTGCTATCATCAGCAACTACAGTCAAAGAAGGCCTCTGGTTAGAAAAAAACGGGGCTGATATTGGTATCGCGCAAGGTTATGAGGCCGGTGGACATCGTGGGATATTTTTAACGAATGACATATCCAGCCAAATTGGCAAGCTTTCACTTACCTCTCAACTGTTAGATAAACTAACTGTTCCCGTAATCGCTGCCGGAGGCATAAGCTCACACAAAGATGTTAAAGCTCTTTTTCAGTTAGGTGTCTCAGGGGTTCAAGTTGGTACGAGCTTTTTATTATGCCCGGAGACAAAAACGAGCCCTGTTCACAGAGCGGCACTCAAAGATGGGAGGTCTGTAACAACGATAACCAATGTGTTTTCGGGCCGCCCCGCTAGAGGTATTCGTAACAGAATAATGCAAGAACTTGGTGATATATGCAGTGTTGCACCGAAATTTCCCTATGCTTCAATAGCCTTAGCTCCCTTGCGGCAGAAAGCTGAAGCTAAAATGTCCTCAGATTTTACGCCGCTTTGGTCCGGACAAAATCGGTCAGGATGCAAAGAAATATCAGCCGTTGAACTCACAAAAGAATTGTGGGACGACTGCTAACAATCGCATGCAGGCGGACACAGTACTGCTCGCGAGCTCGCAGTAGTGTGCCGCTGTTGCGGGACGTTATATAAGTAAAATATCTACTTAATCCTAAGTCATGCTATGAAATATCGTATGTATATAGATGAGGTCGGAAACCCTGATTTGGAGAGTTCCAACAATCCTATTCATCGATTTCTAAGCCTCACTGGAATAATTATCGAGCTAAACTATGTGAGAGAAATTATTCATCCCCAGATGGAGGAATTAAAGTCTCGGTATTTCGATTCTCATCCAGACGAGCCACTTATTTTTCACCGCAAAAAATTAGTAAACGCCAAATACCCTTTCCAAGCCCTTAGAAATCATGAAATTCAATCAGCCTTTGACAGAGATCTTATAAACCTTCTTCGTAGCTGGGAGTATACAGTTATTTCCGTCTGTTTAGACAAAAAAGTACACAAAGATACTTATCAGGTTTGGAGATACGATCCATACCACTATTGTCTTGCACTGATGCTCGAAAGGTTTACATTTTTTTTGGAACGAACTAATGCAGTTGGTGATGTAATGGCTGAATCAAGGGGGGGAAAAGAGGATATGAGATTAAAAAAATCATTCGTGAAATTATGGACAGATGGCACAGAATATATAGAACCCAATCGATTTCAAGATGTGCTAACCAGCAAGCAACTTAAGGTTAAACCTAAATCAAACAATGTTTCAGGTTTACAGCTTGCCGATCTAATAGCACATCCGAGCAGAAACGAAATTCTTAACGAGAACAACATGTTCGATGGTACGATAGCACCTTTTGCAGAAAGTATTATAGAGATTTTGCAAGATAAATATTACAAACAAGGCGATAGGGTATTTGGAAAGAAATTTATTTAGGCATAAAAAAAGGGCCCTAAGGCCCCGATGGCATGTGCCATCCACCTCCACAAATGTGGATTACGCTTAATTTAGTTAATCTCGTGATAAATGTCAAGACATTTTTTCAACATTTTTATAAATAATTACAAATATATAACAAGCCAGTGGAGCTGACGGCGTGTAGTGTGGCGGTTCATCGAGAAGGCCGTACAGGCCGGCACTCATCAGGGCCGCCGCTGAATTCAACGTTGAGGCTTCAGATTACAGAACACCACTGGAAGGTGGTCACGATCTGTGACTACATTTTAAAGAACTGGTGAAATTAAATGGCGAAATCTAAATCAGTCGTAAAGGTTGGGAAGATTCAACGACGGATATTGCTGGTCCGTGGTGAAAAGGTCATTGTTGATGCCGACCTCGCCGAATTCTATGGCGTACCGACGAAAGTACTGAACCAGGCAGTCCGCAGAAATATGGTTGGGTTGTGAAAATATGCACGACAACGAAAGGGGAAAGAAGACATGATAAAGCTGCATGATAAGAACACTCAGGAATTGATAGGCGAGATTAATGAGAAACAGCTCCAATTCTTAATAGATGAGCTCGTGGAAGAAGATAGTGCAGACCAAGATTACTACATAAACCGAGATCAACTGGATCAATTAGAGAAGAAAGGAGGAGACGAGACGCTCATCCAAATGTTGAGGGATGCGCTGGGTACCAAAGACGACATGGACATCATCTGGACCAAATCATAAACCAATGATGCGCGGCTGGGGAAAACCCAACCATGCATAGGGGAAAACAAAGGGGGCTTTATTCCTGACATTTAGAAAACGACAGTGAAAAGTGAGGACGCGACCCCTTGTTTCAAACTATCTAACTGGAGTGCCATTGTGAGAACAAGCCATCGCCCTAATTGTACCCTATTCAGAATGCTGCTGGCCCTCATTTCCGTTCTCGTTTTTTTACAGCCCTGTTATGCAAAAAAGGCTCCGTATGTTCCGGCGCTGCTTCAACCTTGGGTGGACTGGGTCCTGCATAATCAGGAAGGACAATTGGTATGTATTCCGCAATACGACGACGCTGACACGCTTCAGTGTAATTGGCCGACCAAGCTCGAG
>JBDNAQ010000305.1:0-18011 GCA_039768345.1 Flavobacteriaceae bacterium | reverse complement strand
CCCGGATAAGTAATATTTATCAGTATGTTCTTAGAATCAACTAAGGGGAAAAAGGAAGATTTGAGAGATGAAGCACCAAAAATGCCAAATATAAAAAAGGCAATAATGATTACGTTGACAGCAACGTGGTACTTAATAAAATAGGAGATGATCTTTTTCATTACTTTTTGACAGCTACACTATTTAGATTAGATGTTTCTTTCTCTTTAAAAATCTGTACTAACATGCCTGCATAAGCACCAACTACCGGTTTGGATACCATTGCCGTTCCATTCGGGATATCCTTGAGCACTACTTTCTTATCGGAGAAATAGACCGGCCTTACATCCATCAGATCTAAAACAGAATCACGAACGATAAATATCTGGTCATTTTCCAAAAGAAGACCACGATCTACCTCAATCGCATCCATTTCCTCCTTGGCGTTAAGATTGGCTTCCAGGTACATCCCTTCTTTAAGATCTGAATTAGTCACTTCGATAAAGGCTGTTATCGTCTGGGAGGCCTGATCAACCCTAGCATTGATCCGGCTTACAGTACCGACATAGGTCTTTGAGTCATCAAGATTGGAAAGGGAAACCTTTTCTCCCAGATCCAATAAGTCGCTGAAAGATTTGCTGATAGCCACCTCAAGCTCATAGACATCAGGGTCGATAAATTCGCCCAATTTCTGGCCAGACCTTATCAGCGTACCTTCGGTGACCAGGGCTTCAGTAAGAATACCACTGAAGGGGGCACGTATAGAATATTTAGACAGCCTCTGTTCCATGTTCCTAACATTGTAATAATTGGTAAGAATACCACGGCCGGAAATAAAGTATTTTTCACTATCTGAACTCATCTCCGGAAACGGGGGCGTTGTCTTATTCAGGTCGAAGCCGTTCAAATAGGTCTGCCACTTTTCGTATACCTCGGGATAATCAAGTCGCAGATCGGGCATAATTGAAGTGATCAGATTATAGAGATTACTTTTTGCCGACTGCACTGAGGCATAATATTCGGAAGCATCGATTTTAATGATAACTTCCCCTTTTCTATAAGGCTGCCCTGCTTTGAACAACCTGCTACCATTCCTGAAGACTCCCTGCACTTCCGAGAATAACTCTACTCTCCTTTTAGCTACAAGATTTCCATTGGCAGGCACCATAATAGGTATGGTCTTGTTCAGAACGGTATCTACAAATACGGTCTTAACTACTTTAGCAGGTTCCGGACGAGTCTGGTTCTTGCTGTTCACAATCATCATTGCCACGTAGAATGATGCCACGATGATTAAGACTCCCAGAATGGAAAGAATTATTTTTCTCATGATGTTATAAAAATGCTTTTTTTGATGTCATATTGTACTGTATCTTCTTTAGAGTCGTAATCATATCATCGATCTCTTCCTCAGATATGTTACGTTCCATTGTAGCGATCATCTTTTGAATAATCGGTCGTGATTTGGAATATATTTCTCTCCCCAAGGATGTAATGTATACATGGTTCGCCCTCCTGTCTTCTTCGCTTTGTTTTCTTACTATATAGTTCTTGTTCTCCATTTTAGTCAACAATCTTGTAAGGGAGGATTTATCACGAAGTGTTAGAAATGCAAGTTCATTCTGATTCCTGCCATCTTGTTCATTCAGTTTTTTAAGAACAATCATTTGTTCCTTGCTCAAGTCCAGACCATGGTCAAGCATTTCTTCCTGTAAGAAATATTCAAGAATTTTTACAGTTTTACCGAGCCACGGCGCAATCGAATCTTCAAAATCAACTTTAACATCTGTTTTCACGCAGGCTAAACTACTTAAAATTAAATTAGTTGCATATGCAACTAATGTTAAAAATTTATTAAATTTTGTTTATTTTTTTCTTGAAATAGTTGAACATTTTACAAGGTAAAATCAAAAAAAGGGACGCATAGCATCCCTTTACCAAACTAACTAAACTACAAGTCGACTACTCGTTGTCGTCGTCCTCAAATTTTGTATCGGCCATTCGTGTCCGTTGAAAATTGATATCCTTGAACTCGAGCTCCTCATCGGTTTTGTCATAATCGAACACCAGGAATTGTTGGGTATTCATCATCTCCAGGTTTTTAAGAGACTCAAATTTGTTATTCTGGATCTGAATGATCTTAAGGCTGGCGAGTTCGCTGAACTCCACGGGGATCTCACCGCTCAACTCATTATTGGCTAATACGAGTTCCTCCAAATTCGATAACTGACCCAATTCGGAGGGCACATCTCCATAGAGGGTGTTTTGAAAGAGTCCGAGTTTCTCTAGATTCCCTAATTGGCCCAGTGATGCAGGTATCCTCCCGAAAATATCATTACTCGATAGATTGAGTTCTGTTAAGTTAGATAGTTGACCTAGGCTTTCAGGAATGCGACCGCTTAGGAAATTGTTAAAAGCAGTAAAGCGCGTGAGCTGGGTAAGCTTCCCCATATCACGAGGGATCTCCCCTTTGAGTTTATTCATTTCCAATCGCAGCTCTTTAAGGTTTACAAGCTGCGTAATACTCCCGGGGATGGGGCCGCTAATATTGTTAAACGCAAGATTCAAAGTCCTTAGGTAGGTTAGATTGCCAATACTCTCGGGCAATGGTCCCATAAGATTGTTTCGAAATAGATTGATAGAGACTACATGATTCCCTTCTACCTCCACCCCATACCATTTCTTAATTGGCTCATCCAGGTTCCACTTCCTGACCCAATGAATGCCGTTGGTGCTTTGGTAAAGATCTACCAATGCCTCACGTTCGGCCTTGCTAACACGAGCGAATGTTGATGGGGCAGTGAGCAGGAGAAGTACCAGGACAAGAAGTAGTTTTTTCATTCGTCACAGATTTGGAAGTAATTCCGGTTTTCACCGAAGAAAACACTTTTTAAAGAATTACCTTACAAAAATAACGACTTTTCCTGATAAAATGCCAATAATATCGATGAACGGTTCGTTTTTGTTGTGAAAGCGCTTTTTTTTGTTGTGAAAATTTTTGAAACCTCCTTAAGACGCGCCACCGCCCTGTTTCTCGAGCTTTTCCGTCTCCTCTTCCCAGACGTTCATCAGTTTTTCCAAATCCTTCTTTTTTTGTTGGTAGCTGTCAAAAAAATCGGGCTGTAAAATGGTCTGGTCGTAGTTCATAAGCAATTCATGATCAATATCTGAAATTTCCTTTTCGAGGGCAGATATTTCCTTTTCGAGCTTCGATATCCTGTTTCTTATAGATTTTAATCGTTTCTGCTCCTGGTAATCAAGCTTTTTATGGTTGGCGGGCTTGTCTTCAGCTGCAATTTTTTTCGCCTTTTCAATCGCCCTGAAATCATCTACCATCCTTGCCTTAAGATATTCATCGATATCACCAAGAAACTCCTTGATTTTTTGATCTTTAAACTCATAGACCTTATTGGTAAGGCCCTGAAGAAAATCCCGGTCGTGAGAAACCACGATTAAGGTTCCTTCAAATCGAACCAGTGCTTGTTTCAAGACCTGTTTAGATTTCATGTCGAGATGATTGGTAGGCTCATCCATTACCAGAACATTAATGGGCTCCATGAGCATAAGCGCCAGCGCAAGCCGGTTCCGCTCGCCTCCCGACAGTACTTTTACATATTTATCTACATCGTCACCCCTGAACAGAAAGGCACCGAGGATATCCCTTACTTTACTTCTGTTACTCTCCCTGGCGGCATCGACCATGGTATCGTGAACCGTTTTTTCACCATCCAGATGGTCTACCTGGTCCTGAGCGAAATACCCGATTTGGACATTGTGCCCTAATTTATAGCTTCCCTCATGACTTAATTCTCCTACCAGGATACGGGCCAGGGTAGTTTTCCCCTGACCGTTCTGCCCTACAAACGCAGTTTTACTGTTTCTTTCGATCATCAGATCAACCCCATCGAGCACCGTTTTATCACCATAGCTCTTGCTTAAACCCTTGAGCTCGGCCACTATTTTACCCGGATTAACCGAGACCGGAAACTGGACCTTCATCACCTGCTTTTCCTCAGCATCGACCGCTATTCGTTCCATCCGATCGAGTTTCTTGATCAATGACTGCGCCATGGTGGCTTTAGATGCTTTAGCCCTAAAGCGTTCTATAAGCCTCTCGGTCTGCTGAATTTCTCTATCCTGATTTTTCTTGGCGTTTAATTGTTGTTCCTTGATCTCCTCCCGTAAGATCATATACTGCGAATAAGGCTTTTTATAGTCATAGATCCGTTTAAAGGATATCTCTACCGTTCTGTTCGTCACCTGATCGAGGAACATCCTGTCGTGGGATACAATGATCAACGCTCCCGGAAAGCCCTGCAGATGCGATTCCAGCCATATTATCGAATCGATGTCCAGGTGATTGGTAGGTTCATCGAGCAACAGTACGTCATTTTTTTCGAGCAGGAGCTTGGCTAATTCGATCCGCATTCTCCACCCACCGGAAAAAATGTCTGTAGATTTATTGAAATCCGATCTTTTAAAACCCAGTCCCAGAAGTACACGTTCGGTCTCCCCCTGATAATGGTAGCCGCCAAGTATTTCGTACTGATGGCTCAGCTCATTGAGATCTATCATCAGCTGACTATACGACTCGGTATCGTAATCGGTTCGTTCGGCCAGGGAGCTGTTGATTTCATCGAGCCTTCCCTCCAGATGTTGCAGCTCTTTAAAAGCTTTATAGGTTTCTTCCAAAACCGTAGAACCCTTTTCAAAGTCGATATCTTGCTTTAAAAAGCCGGTACGTATTCCTTTTTCGAAGGCTATAGCACCGCTATCGGCCTGGGCAGACCCCGACAATAGTTTAAGCAATGTAGTTTTGCCGGCCCCATTCTTACCGATAAGGCCGATCCTGTCGCCCTGATTAATCCGGAACGAAATATCTCCGAAGAGTTCTTCCCCACCAAAGGAAACGGTGAGTTTATGAATATTTATCATCTTTGTGACCCGGGTTACGCCTTCGGCTTAATGAAAGCTTTAGTTTTACATAAAGTTTTTGCAAATGTTAAAAAAAGGAAACAAACTCTATAGTATTTTAACAGGTAGCTGTCCGCGCTGTCATGGAGAAAGTATGTATAAGTACTCAAATCCGTATAATTTGAGCGGGCTTTTTAAAATGCATGAGCGCTGTTCACACTGCGGTACCAAATATAAAATAGAACCTTCTTTCTTCTTTGGTGCCATGTATGTAAGTTATGCCGTTGGGATTGCCTTTGCGGTGGCAACATTTGTCATCACTTATTCCCTTCTTGGTTTCACTCTACTCAATACATTTATCGCCATAGCCGCCATACTCTTTGTTTTCCTTCCTGTCATCATCAGGTTATCCAGAAACATCTGGGTTAATTTCTTCATCAAATATACTTCAGAAACTGGCTGACACAGGTTTTGTGTCGTTCCTAGTCCGCCACCGTATATTTATGATCAAACCTGCGAATGTCCATATCTTCCGGTAATGCTTCGCCATGCTCAATATAATTAAACAAATGTTTTGACGCGTAGGGTGCAATCATAACACCCCGCGAACCAAAACCATTGAGCACATAAAAATTATCATATACCGGATGACGCCCTACCAGCGGCCGCCTGTCTGTAACAGTTGGTCTTATCCCTGCAATATGATCAACTACTTCATACGGGCATTTTAGAAACTTATCGAGTTGTCCCAGCAATTCATCTTTGGCTTCCTGTGTAGGGGTATTGGTCTTATCCTTCCACTTGTAGGTGGCACCTACTCTATACAAATCCTCTCCTGTTGGTATTAGAAACACAGAAGATTTGATAAGATGTTTTTCGTGAAGTTCTGTAGCCCTAATGGTAAGGAGCTCTCCCTTGGTGCCGGGTAGAGGCAGGTAATTGAAATATGGGTTCTCTGAAAGTCCAAAACCTGTACAGAAAACAATTCTCCTGGCCTTAATTGAACCATAAACCACGCCTTTGGGTATAACTTCAAGCCGGTCCGGATCGAGGCTTTCACGAACCAGATTCCCCGATTCCATCGAGTACGCTTCATAAGTTTCTACCAACAATTTAGTATTGATCCTACCCGTCCCCTTTACCATTCCAAACCCAAATGGTGCATCGATCAATGGGTTTTGATATTCGTATAGATCTGTTTTCATAAAAGGGGCCAGATCGGGTTTGTCTGCGGCTTCGAACCACATATTCTGTTCTTCCGCCGAAGCCAGTCTCCTCAATACGGGTACAGGATGATCTATGGTAATATCAAGATTGTCTGAAAGTGAATCGTAGAAAGGTTTTAGCAGCTTGATCTGCTCGGTTGCCCGCCATGACACCTTGAACCTTTTAAGTACTAACGGATTGTAGATACCTCCTGCCACCCAGGAAGACCTTTGTGAGCTATCGTTCAAGACCACAAACGACCTATTTGCCTTTTCCAGGGTATGACAGAATGAAACACCGGCTAATCCTAAACCTACTACCAGGTAGTCTACCATAGTACAAATCTAGGAAAAGACAGCAATTACTGTTGGTCTGGTTGAAATAAGGATGGTACAAAAAAAAGAAGCACCCCGGTGTGGGCCGGGGTGCTGGTCATTACTGATCTGAATTGGATTAAAATCAGGTCTTTAGTAAGCCCACATATCTTGCTCCCTGTCGCGGATCGCTTCTTTGATCCTATCCGCTTCCAGTAACTGGAAAAGGGCATTGTCTGCTATGTAGTCTCTGATCTCTCTATCTCCGTGAACGTTATCTTCTTTGTAGATCATAGCGTTGAATCTCCTTCCATTAAGGAGCATATCGAAGGAGAGAGGCTGAGCCGAATTGCGTTGGTTAAACACCTTGGCACCGTGCAGGATCTCTCTGGCACTAGGAAACCAAACCCAGAATAATTCTACTTTGGCATCCGCTGGATCCATAGACTCGTCGTCGATAAAGTTTACATCGGGAGCTACCGGTGCTATTCCAAGCAATCGGTATTTTAACTCTCCCTGACGCTTGTCGAAGTACCATATTCCTTTAATACGGTATTCCTCTATATCGGCCGCAGTCAGTTCCCTTTGGTTGATATATTCGGGCGACAATTCCTCTCCGGCATTGATTTGCTCATAGCCAAGATCGGTTGTATCGACCTTTTTCAGGGTCGCTGCAAGATCGCCGAAATTACGCTTTTCGGTAAAATAGGAATCTACATAAACATCCGTCAGTTTACCGTTCTTGATATTTTTCAAGAACACATCGTAAAGCGATCTTCTGTCGGCCCCTATATCAATCGTATCGAGAGGATAGTACATTGGGAAATTCACCCTCTCATCGAGGTCGATAACTTCCCAAACGGTCTTAGACCATAGTATATCCCTGTCGTCTACATATCCATAGGGAAGGGGGGAATCATTGTCTTCGGCAATTTGTTCGGCTGTTTTCTTGCCGATATCCTCTGGCTTTTTAGCATTGAGGATATTTGCCTGGGCTGCCATAGACAATGGCATCAATGCCACCGCTCCAACTACAATTAAACTTTTCCAATTCATCTGTTAAAATTTACTATGCTTAGTTTGTGATCTCCACAATAACAGGAGATACTTTCTTCAATTTGTACGATTTGTTATTGGTAATATATGCCTGGATATCGAAGATCTGAACGGCATCGCCTCTCTTAGCTCTTTTCAGGGCCGATTTTGCCCTGCTATCCAGTTTACCACCTTTAACAACTACGGTAGGCTGTCCGGGAACTTTGAACTTAAACCCGCCGATAGCGAGGTTCAGGTCGAAATCGAAGTCCTCTAACACTGCACTAACACTAGAGATCTCCAAATTCCTTCTCGGCATCTTAGTACTACCTGTCTCACCACGAACGGCTCCTGCGGGTCTTGGGATATCCTTAATCCTGAATTCGGATCTTGAAGATACTCGCTGACCATCAGGCAATGTTCCTGAAGCGGTGATCGTTACCGTTCTTCCTTTACCAGGGTTCATAACGTAGCTACTTCCGCTGCGCTTAGACAGACCAGCAGCTGAGGCTGAAACCTTGTTATTTGGAATCCCGGGAATGGTGATCGACATAGGGTTAGATACCCCACGGTAAACCACATTCATCTTATCAGCAGCGATCAAAGCTGCGTTCGGCTTAGAAATAGTGGAGAATGAGTTCTTAACTGGAACTTCCTTCTCATTACCGTCTTGCATGTAAACCAGAATACCACTGATCGTGTGATCTCCGGGGCTACCTGCACCGATCAAAAGCTTTACACCACCTTCTTCAAGTTGGTAGTCACGGCCTTCGCTCAGTTTCCTTCCGTCGAGGGTTAATTCTGCTCGTACAGGTTTAGCCGATTTGTCGGTTTTACCAAGTACGATACTTCCCTGAAACTTCTCACCTGAATAGAAAGCAGATTTTTCCGTATCTAAAAGGGTTGAGAAATTTGAAAGTGAGACCTGACTGGTAAGCTCTCCCTGAAGCATTGCTTTCAGCGCTGCTTCTTCTGTCGCTTTGATATCCGACTGAATAGAGGTTAGCTTGGTCAACGAAGCGATAAGTGGGAAACCTTCATAATGGTAGTTGATCCAATCAACCTTCGCACCATCTCTTCGCTCCACTTTACCATCTTCTTCACCGGTCTTGAACCTTGCGTTTAAGGCGTCCTTAACATCGGGGAATCCGTCTCCAAGAATAGCGGACACCTGAGAGCGGTAATCCGTAATTCTCTTCATAAATTCCTTCCCCTGAGGGGCCAGATTATCGCCCTGAAAAAACTTCTGGTCGAGGTAATCCGATTTGTCCATTACCTGGTAATCGGAAGGATCTTCTATATCCTTAACCATCTGGGTTTTAAGGTCCTCTAAATAGTCGTAGTACTCTTTAGATAACTGCTTGATCTTCTGAGCGTCTTTGTAGAGCTCTTCGTACTTAGCAGCATCTTCAGAGGCTTTGGTTTCAAGGTTTTCCAGGAACGCTAGGTTGTTCTCTGTAACCTTATTATTAGAAGCTTCCAGTTTTTCATTCATCAATCCGAATGCAGCCAGAACTTCTTTGCTCATATTTAATGCCAACATCGCGATAAAGATCAAATACATAAGATTGATCATTTTCTGCCGTGGTGACAATTTTCCTGATGCCATGTTTCTAATTAGTTATTAATTAATAATTTGATTTGGGTGTCGAACTAAACTAATTAGTTGCGGTTCATAGCAGTTAACATACCTCCGTAAACACCATTCAATGAAGAAAGGTTAGAAGCAAGCGATTCCATTTGATCTTTAAGAGCTCCGGCGTTCTGAACAACTTCTTCGTTGATAGAAGCTTGTTTGCTGGCGCTTTCTAACTGAACCTTATACAGGCTGTTCAAAGACTCCATCTGAGTAGCGGCCTGAGACATTTCTTCAGAGTACTTTCTGGTAGACTCTACCGCCTCGGAAGAAGGTACCATACCTTTGGCAGTTTCTTCGAAGTTACGGATGCTATCTCCAAGGCTACCCATCAATTCTGCATCGATATTAGCCTCTTTTAGAAGATCGTCTAATTTCCTTGAAAGCAATCCTTCAGCTTCCTGGGCTTCCTGAGCATCGGTCTTACCTCTGGTCATACCTCCAGACAGCTCTGGATAAACCAAAGACCAATCGTATTCGTCGTCTACTGGTTCAAAGGCGCTTATCGCAAAAATAAGTGCTTCTGTAATCAATCCAACAGCTAGAAGTAATCCACCAGTAAGAGGACCAAACTCCCAGTGCAGGATCTTAAATAACGCACCGATGATCACCACCGAGGCGCCAAGCCCGTAGGCCATATTAAATAATTTTTTTGTTGATTTTGACTGTGCCATAATTCTAGATTTAATTTAAGTTTAAAGTTATTTAAAGTATTTGGTTAAAAGGTTTATGGTATTAATTTTGGTTGATTATTGGGTAGAATCTTCTTCACCCATATAATCCTGTACCGTTCTGAATCCGATATAACTTCTTGCCGAATCCCTATACTCATAGTCTCTTGTACTTACCTGTAGGAAGTAAGCAACATCTTTCCATGAACCACCACGAATTACTTTTCGGGCATTTCCTTGTTCACGCCCGTTAGGATTCATAGTGGAAAAGTATTCATATGAACCAGGATCATAACTCGAATTGGTCCACTCAGATACATTACCTGCCATATTATACAGGTTAAAGTCGTTAGGTTCGTAAGATTTGGCTTCTACAGTGTAGAGTGCAGCATCTGCCGCATAGTCACCTCTTTGAGGTTTGAAGTTGGCCATGAAACAACCTGTGTCACTGATGACATAAGGTCCACCCCATGGATAGGTTCCTCCTTCGATACCACCTCGAGCGGCGTATTCCCATTCCGCTTCAGTAGGTAAACGGAATTGATTTACAAATTGCTTGCCTCTATCCTTCTGATCGTCGTTCTTGAATTTTGTTCTCCAATTACAAAACGCCTTGGCTTGTGTCCACGAAACTCCAACTACAGGATAATCGCTATAGGCATCATGCCAGAAATAGTCGTTGTGCATAGGTTCGTTATAGGAATACTCAAAATCCCTGATCCAGACTGTTGTATCAGGATAGATCTGAGCAACCTCCTGTCGGATGAAATCCTTTCGCCTGCCCGCCTGTGACCTGGCGGCAGCTTCGATATCCATCCAGTTATATCTGTATTTCAACTGGGTGACATCGATAGTACGCTGACCATTATAGGATTCTTCTTCCGGGATATAAACCGAATCCATCACCTCGGTATAATATTCATCCGGGTAATCCGAAGTATCCCAAATAAGATCTTCATCTTTATTGAGTGCTCTTCCTTCATAACCAGTTTCACCCATACCCGCATAATTGTCGAGCATATACTGATCGTATACAGACATATTAGTGGTATCGGCATCACGGAAGGAAAATTCTCCGATCCCGCCGTCATCTGGCCCCATACCGAGTTCATCGGCAAGGATGGCTAGTTTAGTCCTCACGATGGAGTCCTTAACCCATTCCACAAACTGGCGGTATTCACTATTGGTTACCTCGGTATCGTCCATATAAAATGAACGGACCGTAACCGTTCTGGTGGGAGCATTCTGCACCTGGGCCATATCCTCCTCACTCTTACCCATAATAAATGAGCCCCGGGGAATCAATTCCATCCCATAGGGTTTTTCAGGGTACCATTTTTTTCCTTGTACTCCCACGAGTTCTCCTTGAGTTTTAGACCCACAACTACTGAGTAAAAACACGAGGGCTACAGAGGACAACAATAGCTTCTTCATACTTTAGGTTAAATTTCGATTTAGATAATAAACAGTAATGACAATGGTATTATTCACTAAAACTGAATTTTACTGAAAATATTGTATAAAAACTGCCTATACGTTTATTTTATTGATTTGGCTTAAAAACCTTTTTTGTAGGCTTTAAACCACCGGTCGGGGATATTTTGATTACACGCATCTAAATAGTCCTTTTCGGTGCATGGTAATAACGCAGGTGTATTGGTTTTATTATGCAGAGGTAAAATTGAAGGAACTTCTACCCACCATCTTTCTGAAAGGAGACTTTTGTAAAAGATCAGTTCTTCGGTTTCTGTAGGTACGATGAACTTGGTGAAATTTGAATCATCGCCGGCGGGGAACTCTATCACCCTTATGTTTTGGCCTTCAATGAAGTACCATATAATCTGAGCGATGAGCTGAAACGACTGAGGATGATTTTCACATTCAAATACCCCGAATGCAGAAATATTATCTCCCATCCCGGCATAACGCGAAATCGCACAAATCTCCCTGCCATTAAATCCATTGGGAGAAAAATTAGATGAACCACCCTGATGACCAGCCATAATGGCCCTGGCATCTATACTTACAATGTGGGCATTGCGCAATACGGGCTCAGCCAACGATAGGTCAGCAGCGATATCCCCGAGCCGGTAAGCATCGAAAAAAAGCCTTTCCATAAGATCCTTTTCTTCCTGAGCATTGAAGTAACTCTGATAGCCGATATTTGAGAAGTTGAATAGATTATTAGGCTTATCAGTAATAATTTTACTCATGTAAGAATGTGAGGAAATCAATTCCTCGTCTGCGCCAAAGTCGAAACGACTGTCGACCGAGACCAGATTTACCATATGCTTTATATCATCGAAACCCCTGTAAACGGGAAAAGTAATATCCTGGGTCGCCCCGATAATAATGGGAATAACATTTTCTTCCAGCAGGCCAGCCACTATTTCTTTTACCACAAAATAGGTGTCTTCTACCTTTTCTCCTTCCTCTACATCGCCCAGATCTACAATTGTGGTATTCCAATTGCCCGACATCAATTTATAGAGCTCGAGGCGGATAGCGTTAATATCGAGTCGCTCCGGTTTTTTTATAAAAGCATTTCGCGATTCGTTTACCCCTAATATTGCAAAGGTAGACATCGCCAATACCGGGAGTCCTTTTTTAGAAGTATGTTTTTGAATTTGATTTCCAAGGGCCTGTGGTGGAAGTAAGGCGCAATGAGCCAGCACTTTTTCATCCACCGGTACTAAAAAATCGAAAGCCATGCTTAAGTCGTTCCTTTTTGTTTGCCAGTACGTTTTTTCTTTTTGCTTCCCAATCGCTCCTTAGCTTGTTCGAGCGTCAGGGATTCTACGTCCACATCCTTGCCCAATTCCACTTTGGTCTTTCCTTTTATCAGGTTATGCCTCCCCCAGCGAGCTTTTTCAATCCTGATACTTTCCTCTGGCCATTCCTTAACCAGTTTTTCCGCTTCTTTCTTTAACTTGGCTTCGATTAATTCCTCAATATCGTCCTTACCAAGGTTATCAAAATCATATTTTTTATTGACATTGATGAACATGCCATCCCACTTTATGAAAGGCCCAAATCTACCTTTCCCTTTAGATACATCCATTCCTTTGTAAACAGCAATCGGCGCATCTGCTACTTCCTTGGCTTTAATAAGTTCCAATGCCCTTTCCAAATCTACCTCGAAGGCACTTTCGCCCTTTTCCAGTGATACGAATTTCTTTCCATATCTTACATAAGGTCCGTACCGCCCAACATTGGCTTCTACTTCTTCACCCTTATAAACCCCAAGCTTCCTTGGTAGATCAAAAAGTTCCATCGCCTCTTCAAAAGTTATGGTAGTAAGGGATTGATCGGGTAAAAGACTTGCAAAAAGTGGCTTTTCCTCCTCTTCTACTGTACCAATCTGGACCATAGGCCCAAATTTTCCAAGGCGGACTGCCACTTGCCGCCCCGAATCCGGATCGGTTCCCAGAACCCTTTCACCGCTGGCCCTTTCCGCATTTTCTTCAACATCTACTACATTGGGATGAAAGTCTTCATAGAAATCTTTCATCACCTTCTGCCAATCTTCGTCACCGGTCGCGATTTCATCGAAATCCTTCTCTACCTGTGCTGTAAAATTATAGTCTAAGATATTTGCAAAATGGCTCACCAGGAAATCATTGACGATCTTACCGATATCAGATGGCACCAGTTTACCCTTGTCTGAACCGACGAGTTCTGATAATGTACTTTCTTGTATCGATCCACTTTCCAATTTCAGCTGGGTATATGGCCGTTCGGTTCCTTCTACTGTACCTTTTTCCACATAACCCCTATTCTGAATGGTCGATATTGTCGGGGCATAAGTAGATGGTCGTCCAATACCCAACTCCTCCAATTTCTTAACCAAGGTAGCTTCCGTATAACGATAAGGTGCCCTGGTAAACCTTTGAGTGGCCGTAACATATTTATTATCAAGGGATTCTCCAAGTTGAACTGCCGGCAAAACACCTTGTTGTTCTTCAAGATCTTCCTCATCTTTTCCCTCTAGGTAGACCTTTAGAAAACCATCAAAAGTGATAACCTCTCCCTGGGCTGCAAAAAGTTCATCAAAGGCATTCGCCTTAATTTTCATATTGGTTCGCTCCAGTTTTGCATCGCTCATCTGTGATGCTATCGTACGCTTCCAGATCAGGTCATATAATTTGGCCTGATCAGCTTCCAATGGAGGGTTCTGGTTCGACATTTCTGTGGGACGAATCGCTTCATGGGCTTCCTGAGCTCCCTTGGACTTTCCTTTGTAATTCCTTACTTTACTGTATTGCTCACCATAATTTTCTTCGATCGTATTCTTAGCGGCCTGGATAGCTTCCCCGCTTAGATTTACGCTGTCTGTCCTCATATAAGTAATGAGTCCGGCTTCATACAATCTCTGGGCCACCTGCATAGTTCTCGAGACAGAGTAAAATAGTTTTCTCGAGGCCTCCTGCTGCAGCGTGGAGGTGGTAAATGGTGCTGCCGGCGATTTGGTTGCCGGCTTCTTATCCAGTTCTGCCACGTTGTAAGCCGCGCCAATGTTCTTTTTAAGAAAATCCTGCGCTTCAGCTGCGGTGTCGAAACTAGATTGCAACCTGGCCTTAAAGGCTATTCCCTCGGAGGTGGCAAACTCTGCCACTACCCGGAAAGATGCTTGCGGGGTGAAGGCTTCGATTTGCCTTTCCCGTTCAACGATCAGTCGGACCGCAACAGACTGAACCCGGCCTGCAGAGAGTCCCGGTTTAATTTTTTTCCATAAAACCGGAGAAAGTTCGTAGCCCACTAAACGATCAAGAACACGTCGCGCCTGTTGAGCATTAACAAGATTATAATCGATCTCTCGCGGATTGTCGATTGCCTTTTGAATGGCTTTTTTTGTAATAGAGTTAAAAACGATTCTTTTCGTTTTCTGTCTATCAAGGTTCAAGGTCTCCATCAGGTGCCATGAGATCGCTTCTCCTTCACGGTCCTCATCACTGGCCAGCCAGATGGTGTCTGATTTACTGGCCAGATCCCTGAGTTTCTTTACCAGCACCTTTTTCTCCTTGTCAACTATATATTTAGGTTTGAAGTTGTTTTCAACATCAACACCTAATTCTTTGGTTGGAAGGTCGGCAATATGCCCAAAGCTCGATTCAACTTTAAAATCCTTTCCTAAAAATTTCTCAATGGTCCTCGCCTTTGCAGGCGATTCAACTATTACTAAATTTCTGGCCATTCATAGGTTTTTGAGAGAACAAAAGTATGTGAAATTTTTTATTTGACTTTGCAGTGAAAATAAGGACTATAAAAAATGCCCCTTACGTAAGGGGCATTTATACGCTGGATCATCAATAATTAATTCAGATCGAGACGGCTCAGAAGATCAAGGCCATCTTCTGAATATACATATTGATACAGTACCTCATCACCTACCATTAATAATGTTGTTTCCAGGGGTATGACATCGAAGGTCACCACATCTTTAAAATGGTCCAGGGCAACCAGTTCTTCTATATTGCTTTTATCATAAACCTTTAATCCGGAAGCTCCATCACAGACAAAAAGTTGGTCACCTTTAATACCTAGGCCGTAGGGTTCATCCATCGGATAGTTTTTAGCCAGTTCGGGATTATTAATATCGGAAATATCTACGATGAAAAGGCCACTCTCGAGCGCTCCGCAGTTGTTTCCTCCCCTTAGCGTAACATAGGCATAATTTTCGTCGACAACTACCGGGTCGCAGGCGGTTCCATGTTGAAATTCTGATACAAATTCAGGAATAGATGGATTCGAGATGTCATAGATATACATCCCGCGCATACTGCCTAAAAACAGGTATGAACCTCTGTTAAAGATGGTTTCTATATCGAACCCCGCATAAACATCTTCCATATCTTTTGGGTCAGACAGATCGCTGATCTCAAAGATGTTGATAAAGTGACTGTCTACGGCATAGAGGTAATTATCGACAATTTTAAATCTGGCTAATGAGCCCCCCTGTCCGGATGAATCATTTGCACTGGTATTTTCGAAGGCCGGACTACCATCTATGATGCCAAACCGGCTTTCAAACTCGCTCTGGCTAAGCCGTTCTGTTTTCAACTCCCAGCCAACCAGTACATCATCTCCATTTCCAAAACCACTATAATCCACAAAATCAGCTTCAAGAGGCCATGCTATATTATCGTGCAAAACGTTTTCCAATCTGTTTACCAAGCTGATATTATCAATGTCTGAAATATCAAAAACCAGCAAATCGCTCATGCTGTCAGCATAGAGATAATTGTTCTTCACTGCAATATCAACATTACCGGGAATTTTTATAAAAGCCTGTTTTTGAGGATTAGCCGGATCGCTGTTATTGATCACATGAATTCCCAGATACTTATCGTTTACAAATATCAATTGCTGATAGGCATAAATTTTTCCTGATTCCTGGGTAGGTATCGGACTTATGATGTCGATACTGTTTCTGAATTCCTCCACTGTCATGGTAATCGGGACGGCGATAAGATATTCCTGCAGATCTTCCTGGCCTTTGTCCTCGCAGGACGATAGGCTTAGAATTAAGGACAATAAAAGATAGGGGATACTTCTTTTCATAGCTTGTATAATTAATAAGGTTATAGGGCTGTTTTCCGAAAGATACATGGCAGAGCTACAAGTTGCGTAATTTTTGGGCAAAATTTAACTGTCAAATTGTCATAAAAACAGAGAATCGCCTATCTTTGCGAATCCTTCTCTATTAAGAGTTAGAATTCTATGGAAAAAGTAATTGATGAAGCCATACAGGGGTCGGCCCTGGTTCTTGAAACCGATCAACATGGCCCCAGAAAACTATATATAGAAAGTTATGGCTGTCAGATGAATTTCTCGGACAGCGAGATTGTAGCGTCTATTTTAGCCAGGGAGGGATTCGATACCACCCAGGTACTCGAGGAGGCCGATCTGGTGTTGGTTAATACATGTTCTATTCGCGAAAAGGCTGAAATTACCGTTCGTAAGCGCCTGGAAAAATTCAATGCGGTTAAAAAGAATAAACCGCAGATGAAGGTTGGTGTCCTGGGTTGTATGGCCGAGCGGTTGAAAAGTCAGTTACTCGAAGAGGAAAAAATTGTGGATATGGTGGTAGGCCCCGATGCCTATAAAGATCTACCAAATCTTATAAGGGAAATCGATGATGGAAGACAGGCCGTCAATGTTATCCTTTCCAAGGAAGAAACCTATGGGGATATCGCACCGGTCCGTCTTAACAGCAATGGGGTAACCGCCTTTGTATCGATTACAAGGGGCTGTGATAATATGTGCACATTTTGTGTAGTGCCTTTTACCAGGGGCCGCGAAAGAAGCAGAGATCCCCAATCTATAGTAAATGAGGTTTCTGAGCTCTGGGAACGGGGATATAAAGAAGTGACCCTATTAGGTCAGAATGTCGACAGCTATTTATGGTACGGAGGCGGTCTGAAAAAAGATTATGAAAAAGCTTCAGAGGTTCAAAAAGCCACAGCGGTAGACTTCTCCGGTCTATTGAAATTGGTGGCGGAAGCACAACCCGGGATGAGGATTCGGTTTTCAACCTCAAACCCTCAGGACATGACGCTGGATGTGATCAGAACCATGGCGTCTTATGAGAATATTTGTAATTATATTCATCTCCCTGTTCAGAGTGGAAGCGACAGGATCTTAAAGGAAATGAACCGCTTGCATACCAGGGCAGAATATTTTGAACTCATCGATAATATCAGAGCTATCATTCCCGATTGTGCCATCAGCCAGGATATGATTGCTGGTTTCCCCGGAGAATCTGAGGAGGACCATCAAGATACTCTTTCATTGATGGAGTATGTAAAATATGATTTTGGTTTTATGTTCGCTTATTCTGAAAGACCGGGAACATTGGCGGCACGCAAACTCGACGATGACATTCCGCACGAAACAAAAATCAGAAGACTGCGGGAAATCATCGCGCTACAGCAAAAGCACAGTCTTGTCCGCACCCGTCTGCATCTGGGCAAAACGGAAGAAGTTTTAATCGAAGGCACCTCAAAGAAATCTGAAGAACACTGGATGGGTCGGAATTCTCAGAATACAGTGGTGGTTTTTCCAAAAGAAGAGTACCAACCCGGCGATTTTGTAAACGTACAGATCCAGTATTGTACTTCGGCCACTTTGATCGGGAAGGCGGTAGGGTATTCATAAATTTTTTGAGATGGAAAGCGTTCAGGCTATAAAACAACGATTCGAGATTATCGGTAGTGATATCAAACTAAACCGCGCCATCGAAAAAGCGCTTCAGGT
>JBDNAQ010000304.1:0-4604 GCA_039768345.1 Flavobacteriaceae bacterium | reverse complement strand
GTCCAGGACTTCCTGACTAAAAATATGCAGGCAGGGCGCACGGGTAACGAGATCCTGGCCAGCGCCTTGAATGAAGCACGCGCTGCAGGGCTTAAACCAGCTATTTATACACATCCCCTGGGCTCTTATGGTCATTCGGCAGGTACAACCATCGGGATGTGGGATTCACAAAATGGTGTGATGAAAGACGATGGGGAGAACTACCCGCTGAATTTCAACACGGTCTATGCCATAGAACTCAACACCACCGTTTACATTCCTGAATGGAAACGAGATATAAGGATTATGCTCGAAGAGGCCGGCTTTTTCTCAGAAAAAGGTTTTAGGTATGTCAACGGCAGGCAGACGGAACTATTGTTGATACCCAGAATTAAACCAAATCAACAAAGATGAAAAACACTGCGCTAAGAATTATTCTGTTGATGGTGGCATGGGTGGGTACTTTTAACGATTCACTGGCACAGGACAATACATTAGTAGAAACCACACTCCTCTGGGACAGCTCCCTTTCGATGAAGGATCGGGATATTGCTAAGGATTTTTCTTTCTTAGAAAGCTATTTTGCCGTTCAACCGGATTCAGAAGTAAGCCTGCTTCTCTTTAGCAATACAGTCCAGGGAAGAGAAAATTTTAGTATTCGCTCTGGCAGATGGGGTCTGTTAAAACAACGTTTGTCGGAGGTAAATTATGATGGAGGAACCTCGTTTAATGGTTTGTCCGATTATGCCAAAGGTGGAAATATCCTGTTATTTACAGATGGACACCAGAATACCAATACGGAAAGCCCGTCTTTTAATGGCAATGTTCTGGTGGTGAACAGCCAGGCCGATTTCAATCAGGCGAACTTAAATCTGTTGGCCATCCTAAGCGGTGGTACTATAATTAATCTTGCAGAAAAATCGAATCGGGATAATAAAGGACTGAAGCGCTATTATGTGAACTTGCAGGGTAAAGGAATTGCAAATCGGGAAGTTCAAATTTCGATAAAGGGTAGCGAAAATAATACCGTACGTCCTGCAGAAGATGGTTCATATTCAATCCAAGCCAGAGAAGGGGATATTCTGGTAGTCACAGATTCAGCGGGGAATCGCCTGGAAAAAGTTCTTGAAAAAAAAGAAAATATCGATATCCGGCTGTTGGCCAATGAGGAAATCGCCCTGGAAGAAGTAGTGCTTACAGGTGAAAAAGAAGAATCTGTTGAGCAAACCATTACCGGATATGGCAATAAAAATAAAGATGCGGTAGGCTATGCCGTCCAGACGATTTCGGAGGGGCAGATTTCCGATGTGTCTACTACCGTGAACAATGCCCTGCAAGGAAAGTTTTCAGGCGTAAGACTGGGTCAAGGCGACGACCTGAGCCAAGTTATCATGCGGCCAAGCAATTCAGTTCTTGGGAATAACTATGGGCTGATCGTGGTAGACGGAGTGCCGTTAAAGCAGTCCGATTCAGGCCGGGGCGGTACCGTAGTAGGCACCGAATTTCTGGATCCAAAAAATATTGCAGATGTTACGGTTTTGAAAGGTCTTGCAGCGACCAATCGTTTTGGGAGTATGGGGGCCAATGGAGTAATTATGATCAGGACCAAGACCGGCTTATTTAGTGATCCTTCGGAAAAAAAGGATTTGGCCTTGTTAGACAACAATATCTATGAGGGGAAACTTAAAATCTCCTCTAAAACATTGGTTACGCCTTATCTGAAAGCCCTTAAAAAGGCTAAAAATTTGCAGGAAGCCTATGCCATCTATCTTGAACAGAGGGAACAATATTCCACCTTTCCGGCTTTTTATATCGACGTTTTTGAATATTTCCAGTCAGCAAGCAGGCCTTTGGCTCTGAGGGTATTGACCAATGTACTGGAGGATAATAATTCAAAATACAATTCACTCAGGGCTATGCTTTTTATGTGTCGCCAAAGAGGGATGCCAAAATTGGAATTGGAAACAGCTGAAGCAATATTGGAACGCTATCCAGAATTAAGTCAGTCATATATGGATTATGCCATGGCTCTCAAGAACAATAGGCAATACCAGGAGAGTTTAAATCAGCTCCTACGGATGGCAGAGGGTAATACAGGTACAGAACTCAATTTTGAAGGACTCAAAAAAACCATCAGGACTGAGATCAGGAACCTGGTCCATCTTCAGGCGAAAGACCTTGACCTTTCCAAAGTAAAACCAGAATATAGGAACAACCTCACCTATGATGCCCGTGTGGCATTCGAATGGAGCTATCCCAATGCAGAATTCGAGTTACAGTTTGTCAATCCTCAAAAACGATTTTTTACCTGGGAACATACTTCCATTGCTAATTCCAGACGTTTACAACAGGAATGGGAGCAGGGTTTCAGCAGGGAAGAGTTTGAAATTATCGGACAAGAGGCCAGGGGCGAGTGGCAGATCAACCTAAAATACCTGGGAAATACCGAAACGACCGATCAGACGCCACTCTTTATTCGCTGTGTGGTCACTTCCGACTTCGGGAAGCAAGACCAGAAGGAAAAAGTCTACGTGGCCAGACTACATGAAAAAGATGAGGAGGAGCAATTGCTTAAGTTAAAAATAGATTAAACTTGCAGCACGCCCATGTTAAAGGGTTTTTCCTGTGGGGCATGGTTGGCGGCCTCAATCCCTTTCGAAATCCAGCTTCTAGTCTCCAGAGGATCGATAATCGCATCGGTCCATAGGTGTGCTGCGGCGTAGTAAGGAGAAATCTGCTGGTCGTAGCGCTGTTTTATTTTTTGAAATAGAGCTGTTTCCTCCTCCTTGCTGATCTTCTGTCCTTTTTTATTAAGGGAAGATTTTTCTATTTGCAACAGTACCTTGGCGGCCGAATTTCCGCTCATCACCGCTAATTCAGCACTGGGCCATGATACGATCAGTCTGGGATCATAAGCCTTCCCGCACATCGCATAATTCCCGGCACCATAACTGTTGCCGATGATAACCGTAAACTTGGGTACCACAGAATTGCTTACGGCATTGACCATTTTTGCGCCATCCTTAATAATTCCCCCATGCTCGCTTTTACTGCCTACCATAAAACCGGTAACATCCTGCAGGAATACCAGAGGGATTTTCTTTTGATTACAATTAGCGATAAAACGCGTGGCTTTGTCGGCGGAATCAGAATAGATTACTCCGCCGAATTGCATTTCGCCTTTCTTGGTTTTTACCACCTTGCGCTGGTTGGCCACAATACCCACCGCCCAGCCATCGATCCTGCCATATCCGGTGATCAGTGTCTTACCAAAGCCTTCCTTGTATTGCTGGAATTCGCTATTATCTACCAGGCGTCCGATAATGTCGAGCATATTATATGGATCCGTTCTCGAGACCGGGAGCAGGCCGTATATTTCAGAAGGATCTTTTACCGGTTTTTTTGGTGATTCCCGATTATAACCAGCATTCTCAGGTGCTCCTAGTTTGGATACCAGGTTTTTTATGGTATTCAGCGCATCTTTATCGTCCTTGGATTTATAATCGGTTACACCACTGATTTCGCAATGAGTAGTAGCTCCGCCGAGTGTTTCGTTGTCGATATTTTCTCCGATAGCTGCTTTTACCAAATAACTTCCCGCGAGGAAGATGCTGCCTGTTTTGTCTACAATCAGGGCTTCATCGCTCATGATGGGGAGATATGCACCGCCAGCCACACAACTACCCATTACCGCTGCGATCTGGGTGATACCACTGCTGCTCATAATAGCATTATTCCTAAAAATCCGTCCAAAATGTTCCTTGTCGGGGAAGATCTGATCCTGCATAGGCAAATACACCCCGGCACTATCTACCAGGTAGATAATGGGTAAACGATTTTCTATCGCGATCTCCTGCGCCCGCAGGTTTTTTTTGGCCGTGATCGGAAACCAGGCCCCGGCCTTTACCGTGGCGTCATTGGCAACGATTACACAAAGCCTTTTTTGAATATAACCGATTTTAACCACCACTCCACCAGACGGGCATCCGCCGTGTTCGGCATACATCTGGTCTCCTGCGAAAGCTCCTATTTCAATGGCATCTTTAGGATTATCTACCAGGTAATCAATACGTTCCCTTGCCGTTAGCTTACCCTGTGCGTGCTGCTTTTCGATACGGGCCTTGCCACCACCAAGTTTAACCTTTGCCAACTTATTCCGTAATTCGGAGGTTTTAAGTTTATTATGATCCTCATTTCGGTTAAAGTTAATGTCCATAGCGATGATTACTTTCCTAATAGGCGCTAAAGATAAGGACTAATATTGATTAACTTTAGGCCTGTTAAAGGGAAGTTTATGGAAAAAGAAATACGATGGGGGATCGCCGGATTGGGCAATATCGCCCATAAATTCGCAAAAGAACTGGTTCAATTGCCGGGTTGCCGACTCATGGCTGTGGCATCCAGAAATTATGACAAGGCGAGTTCATTTGCTCAGAACTATGATACGCCACTATATTTTGGGAGTTACCAGGAATTATTCGGTTGTGAGGAAGTAGATGTGGTCTATATCGCAACACCACATACCTCTCATGCAGAAATCAGCATACAGGCCATGAATGCCGGAAAACACGTGTTGTGCGAGAAGCCCCTGGCGGTTAGCCGGAAAGAGGCAGTTGAGATGATAG
>JBDNAQ010000303.1:0-2997 GCA_039768345.1 Flavobacteriaceae bacterium | reverse complement strand
CTCACAGTTACCCCCTTCTGTGGCCGCGAGGTCGATGATCACCGCTCCGTTCTTCATCTGTTCTACCTGTTCCTTCGTGATCAATACCGGGGCCTTCCTTCCGGGAACGAAAGCCGTAGTAATCACCAGATCCGATTTAAAAAGTGTTTTATTTACCGCCTCCCGCTGCTTCCTTGCATAGTCTTCAGAGGCTGATTTGGCATATACACCGCTCTTTTCGCCATTTTCCCCATTCACTGAAATGAATTTTGCTCCTAAGGATTCGGCCTGTTCTTTTGTTTCCGGCCGTATATCCGTGGCCCTTACAATAGCTCCAAGTCTTTTAGCAGTAGCAATGGCCTGTAAACCGGCGACGCCTACCCCATAGATAAGAACTCTTGCTGGTTTAATCGTTCCTGCGGCCGTCATCATGAGCGGCAGGATTTTTTTCATGAGGTATGCTCCGTAGATCACCGCTTTGTAACCTGCCAGGTTAGACTGGGAGCTTAGTACATCCATTTCCTGGGCCCTGGAGATCCGTGGTATGGCGTCCATGGAAAAAGCCGACGCTTTAGTGGCAGCGATTTCCTGGATTAGCTTCGGGTCAGATTTATGAAACAACTGACTGATAAGAATCTGTCCTTCATTTACCAGTTTTAAATCGTCCTCATCAAAAGGATTGATCTTGATAAGGATATCTGCTTCCTTAAAGACTACGCCTCGTTCTTCTGTCTGAACCCCCACCTCCCGGTAGTCTGAGTTCTTATAAGAAGAGTCGGAGCCTGCTCCTTCTTCCACGATCAGTTCAAATCCTTTAGCTATGAGTTGTGCAGCAATTTTCGGAGAGATGGAAACCCTTTTTTCACCTTTCTTGGTTTCCTTCAAGATGCCTATTTTCATGTGCGGTCCCGTTTACCTTATTGGATAGGGTGATCCTAATCCACCCTCAAAATAAGGTTTTTATTTGAATGAAAAGTACAACAGCTCATGAATTTGTTATATGACATATATCATGGAAATGTGAATATTAGAGGATTGTTCCATCGCGCACTAAACATTTGTCTGAAGTTTATAAGAAGTTCACCCGGACCGGGTCAACAAGGATGATCTGCATCATTGTTTTAATAAGCTCTCCGACATAGCTTGCAGTGCTTTTTGATCATGGTTTATAGATATTCATATATACTGATTCTGTTCTTGTTACTGCTTTCCTGCGAGAAGGATGAAGAACGGATCATAGTCCCCGCCGACGGATATCAGTGGCCGGTGGCTACCCGGCCGTACTGGCCTACCGATGATTGGCAGACTGCCAGGCTCGAAAACCACGATATGGATATCGCCAAGATGGACCAGGCTAATGCTTTTGCAGCGAACGACCCGCTCAGTCGTGCTCTCCTGGTAGTCAAAGATGGTTATATCGTTTATGAAAACTATTATGACGAAGGAGGCATAGACGCCAGCACCAATCTCTGGTCGGTAACCAAGAGTTTTTCTTCTGCCCTGCTGGGATTTATGATGGATGATGGTATTATCACCTCCACTGAACAGCGGATGGCAGACCTAATGCCACAATATCCTGAATTTGAAGAGATTACTTTGCAGCATGTACTTACTCATACCACAGGCCTGTATTGGTCAGAAGTAGGGCCGCTATGGGTAGCCTGGATCTTGTCTGATGATTGGGTGGCCCATGCGCTGGGTCGGGGTTTCGAGCGACCGCCGGGGACTAAATTCAAATACGGCTCGGGAAATACGCATTTCCTTACGGCACTTATTCATCATAAGGGAGGAATAAACCCCGGAGAATTAGCCAAACAAAGGCTTTTCGATCCACTCGGCATCGATTTTGAACCCCTCGAACAAACTATCTTATATAATAGCTGGGACGAATATATACCACCGCTCCCACAACGTTGGCGCAGAGATCCACAAGGCATTGAAACCGCGAGTTTTGGTCTTTACCTTTCCGCCAGGGACATGGCTAAATTCGGTTACCTCTACCTGAACAGAGGGAGGTGGGACAATCAACAAATCTTATCGGAATCCTGGGTGGTAAATTCTACCCGCGACCATGAAAAGAATATCTATGGCCGCTACAGTTATGGCTACCAATGGTATCTCACCTATGTAGATGGCGAGCCGGCCTTCCTGGCCAGCGGATTTGGAGGCCAGATCATAGGCGTTGTGCCGTCGTTAGATCTTGTGGTTGTCCTGAAATATGAGGCTGAAACGCCAAGTCATCCGGAACCAGGCACCGCCCATGACGACATGAAACTTTTTGAACTCGTGGTCAGGGCTGTAAACCGGTGATCAATCCTTAAAATCCGACCCTCTTCCTGGCGTATACGGTACGCCGGCTTCCAATAGAGCTTCTTCCAGTTGTTTCACTTCTATATTGTACAATTCTTCCAGTTCAGCCTTAGCCATTCCGATCTGCTTTTTGGCAATCGCATAGCTGTCGCGATGGGTTTGTGTAGGGGTTGCCGTGGAATATTTTTGCTCATAAGAAATCACGCCCAGCCTGAACATAGGGTTTTGTGGCTGATCTATATCGAGCCTCCGTTTCACAGGGTCACCGTATAACTGCTGCTTAGTAAGGCGTAATCGCTTTTCGATTCCTACCACGGTTTGCTGATAAGTACCTACAGCTAATTCTGCCCTTTTAAGCGCTTTTTTGATGTGTTTCAATTTATCCTCCGTATCGCTGATCAGCGCATCGCAGATAGCTCCCTGGGCCACCAGCGCGGCAAGATCTTTTTGAAAAGCTACTTTTTCTGCCCTGTTCTTCGCAGGTAGCACAGTATTGTCAAGACCTTTGACACTTATACTAACCGGCCCCGCCAATGCGGTTAGATTACCATCCTGCAAGGCGTGCATTTCTACTGTATAAGTGCCTGGTAATACCAATGTACCCTCATCCCGAGCTGAAAAGGGGTTATAAAAGGAAGCTTTTTTAAATGTTACCGGGTCTGGTAATGTATACCTCAAATCCCAATGCCAGCGCTGGAGTCCTTTTTT
>JBDNAQ010000003.1:0-7235 GCA_039768345.1 Flavobacteriaceae bacterium | reverse complement strand
AGATACATCAGGAGTTGATCTTTTGATATAAAATTTCATTTTTGAATTGGTCACCAGATCTGATCCAATCCATTTTTCGTCCTGCTTCGATAAAACCAAGCTTGTTGAACAGATGGATACTGGCTGCATTATCCTCACCGACATTGGCATATACCTGTCTCAGATCGAGAACACTGAATGCGTAGTTGAGTAGTAATTCCAGCGCCTCAGTCCCCGCACCCTGATTTCTTTGATCTTCAGCCATGATAATAATCCCGACCCCTGCCCTTTTGTGCACAGGATTATAATCAAATAGATCGATTAAGCCGATGATCTTGTCATTCGCTGAACAAATACAAAGTCGGAGTTGTTTCACTTCATATATATCGCGGTGTGCATTATCGAGGTACTGTTTCAGCACATGGCGTGAATATGGGGCAATTGTACCACTAATCTCCCAAACAGCGGTGTTGTTCTCCAGCTCATATAAGAATTGGAGATCTTCCGGTTCAAGTGCTCTTAGGTAAACACTTTTTCCTTTTAGTTTTACCATTCCATCTGTCCTTTATAAACTTCCTTAACCGGGCCTTTCAAAAATATATCGATATATCGGCCATTTTTATGCCCAAAGCTTACCACAAGTTGCCCTCCAGGGGTAGCCACCACTACTTCCCGGGCACGGGTATTGCCCAAATGATGCATTGAAAGTGCCACGGCAGTAACGCCTGTACCACAAGAGAGCGTCTCATTTTCTACCCCTCTTTCATATGTTCGAACAGCAAATGAATTATCATCGGTGACTTCTACAAAGTTAATATTGCTACCGCTCTTTCCATACAAACCATATCGCAATCGCCTGCCTTCCTTCTCCACATCAAAAGTCTGCAAATCATTTACTATTTGAACATGATGAGGAGAACCGGTATCGAGAAAAAGGTAATCGGGTTTTTCGCGAATTGTCTCTATGTCTTGCATTTTAAGGCGCACTTCATCGCCCACAATGTCGGCCTCGTGGAGTCCGTCAGTTGCAGAGAATATGGTATTTTGATCAATCAATCCCAATTTCCTGGCAAAGGCAACAACACAACGCCCGCCATTACCGCACATAGTACCTTCCTGCCCATCTGCATTGAAGTAAACCATCTTAAAGTCCGATTCAGGATCTTCCTCCAGGAGTATTAGACCATCTGCACCTATCCCGGTATGACGTTCACATAAACTTGAAATCAGCTTAAAATCGTTTTTGGGGAATTGTCCGTTTCGATTATCCACCATGATAAAATCGTTGCCGGTTCCGTGGTATTTGTAGAAGGTTAACTGCATGGACTGCGATAAACGACAAAGATAGAACTTATTTAAGCATATTTTAGCAGTTAAAAACTCGTTAAACCAGGAATTGAGCGGGAAAAAACTGTTAATTTTAACATCGTGAATCAATTAAAAAAGGGGATAATGAAAAGAATAGCTGGTATTTTTCTAATTGCAGTCGTCGCTGCGACACTCACCATGTTTGTATTCAAACAATTTGACAAAGACGCTGCATACACTATGGTATCCAACACCTCAGAAATGCCGGTTTTTACCACCAGCAATACTCCGGTCTCCAGCAATGGGGCGGGCATAAATGAGGTCGATTTTACCATTGCAGCTGAAAAGACGATACATGCGGTAGTCCATGTTAAGAATATGACTATGAGTTCGGGTCCTTCAAGTATATGGGATTTTTTCTATGGCTCTGAGGTGAAACAAAGACCTCAGGTAGGTACTGGTTCTGGCGTCATAATTACGCCCGATGGATATATTGTCACCAACAATCATGTTATTGCCAAAGCCACTGAGTTAAAGGTTACCCTAAATGATAACAAAAGCTATGATGCTGAACTCATCGGGACCGATCCTGCAACAGATATCGCTTTGATCAAGATCGATACCGAAGAAAGTCTTCCTTATCTGGCCTTCGGAGATTCGGATAATACCAAAATCGGTGAATGGGTACTGGCCGTTGGGAACCCTTTTAATCTAACCTCTACTGTCACTGCTGGAATTGTCAGTGCCAAGGCGAGGGACCTGGGTCGGCGACAGTCGTTTATTCAGACCGATGCCGCAGTTAACCCGGGAAATAGCGGGGGTGCACTGGTAAATACCAATGGTGATCTCATCGGAATCAATACGGCTATTACCTCGCAGACCGGCTCTTATATAGGCTACTCTTTTGCGGTGCCCAGCAATATTGCGAAAAAAGTCGTAGAAGACATTATGGAATATGGCAACGTACAAAGCGGAATTTTGGGCATCACTACCATTCCGGTGAATACGCAGTATGCAGCCGAAAAAGGTGTTGACGATATTGATGGTGTATATATCGATGGGGTTGAAGAAGACTCAGGTGCCTATGAAGCAGGATTGTTGTCAGGGGATGTAATAGTAAGGATAGACGAAATTAAGGTCAGGCGATTCGCAGACCTTACAGGTTATATTTCTGCGAAACGTCCAGGCGATGAGGTACTGGTTACTGTCTCACGTGATAAAGACCTGGTAGAATTAGCTGTCGTACTGAAAGAACGCCAAACACTGGAAGTTCCGGTGATGGGCCTGGTAGTAAAAAACTTGAATGATCAAGATAAAAAACAATACAAGACAAAGATTGGCGTCAAGATTACCGGAGTTCCCGAAACCTATCGCGGATATGGACTGGACGGCAAAGTTATTATCGCGGTTGACGGTGAAGAGATAAAAGATATCAATGATGCCAGGGCAAAGTTTTCGATGATCTCGAGATATGGCAAAACAAGCATAATGCTTGTGAACAAAGAAGGTGAGCGCGAGCGAATTATCTTTCAGTAACCAATAAATAAAAAATAATTAAAACGCCTTCATATGAAGGCGTTTTTTTTATGGTAACCCTATGCGAAAAATGGATTAAAACTATAATTTTGCAACGAATTTTAAACAATCACCATGCGGACAGTCGAATCTTATGAAAAGGAACTCGCTTTCCAGGCCGACAGGCGAAAAGCAACCACCGAATTTGTTAAGATCATCAGCGATCTCTGGTACGATCGTGGGATTGAAGTAGTTCTGTTTAAAAATCAGGTGATCGATAAAAGTGTAAGTGATATTATCAATCTTCACGAATATGCCGGTCAATTTGTCCAGAAGCCTATTTCCATCTTTGATTCAATAGAATTGCTAAGAGCGATCAATGATATAATGCTTCCTCCATCTAAACTGGATATCGGAAAGCTGACATATGAGTATCACAACGATGATCAAATTCATTACCGTGATGTTAAAACCTTCATTATAGACAAACTCAAGGACGCGAAGGATACAAGAAATATTCGGCCTAAAGACGTTGTATTATATGGTTTTGGACGAATTGGCAGGTTATTGGCCCGGGAGTTAATGGTGAAAACGGGAAAAGGAGACCAGTTAAGACTAAGAGCTGTGGTCACCAGGGGAAAAATTGATGCAGAAGTCCTGGAAAAAAGGGCCACCCTGCTTAAAACCGATTCGGTACATGGGGAGTTTAAGGGAACAGTAGAGTGCGATACTGATAAAATGGCCTTGATCATCAACGGTACCACAGTGCATATGATCACTTCTGATGATCCTGAAAATCTCAATTATTCGGCTTACGGGATCAAAGATGCTCTGATTATAGACAATACGGGGGCCTTTAGGGATCGGGCAGCATTGCAAAAACATCTAAACTCCAAAGGAGCCTCCAAGGTGATTCTAACTGCGCCCGCAAAAGATATTCCCAATATTGTTCATGGTGTCAACCAGAGAGAATTCGATCCGGATAAGGAGTCGATTTGTTCAGCAGCATCTTGTACCACCAACGCCATAACCCCTATACTCAAAGTTGTGGAAGACTCACTGGGGATAAATAAAGGACACGTGGAAACTATTCATGCCTACACCAACGATCAAAACCTGGTGGATAATATGCACGGTAAATACAGGAGAGGACGTGCAGCTGCATTAAATATGGTAATTACCGAGACCGGTGCTCAAAAAGCCGTCGCCAAAGCGATACCCGCACTGGAAGGCAAGCTCACTTCGAATGCCATCAGGGTACCGGTACCCAATGGTTCACTCGCCATCCTTAATCTTGAAATCAACAACAAGACATCAAAGGAAAGCCTTAATACTATAATTAAAAAATATGCCCTTGAAGGTGATCTCGTAGAGCAGATTAAATATTCGCTGAGCAATGAGCTGGTGTCTTCCGATATAATCGGCACCTCCGCTCCTGCCATTTACGACAGCACTGCGACTATAGTGTCGCCCGATGGGAAAAATATCGTGTTATATATATGGTATGACAATGAGTATGGATATGCGCATCAGGTCATTCGTTTGGCCAAGTATGTTGCCAAGGTAAGACGATATACCTACTATTGAACATTGTAGACAACCAGGAATACCGATTTGTTCGTATCTATCATATCGGGCGCGAGCAATAGTCAATTTTTTTTCTTTATTGATATTAATGAAGTACTTTTATTCCCCGCTAAATCACTAACTAATTCAAAGAACAGAATAAATGAAAGGATTTTCCACAATAGCTATGATCCTGGCACTAATCGTCCTCCCGGCTCAATGGGTTCAAGGACAGCAGGAAGAAGAATCCCAGCTCTCATTAGATGGCGGAACAATTGATAGCCAATTTGAATATTTATTTAAGCGTTCGGGTAATTACAATGCTGACGGGAAAAGATATGAGGTTGTGCGTTTGATCAACCTTAATAAAATCAGGAAAAACGTACTTGACACTATCAATGAAGCGAATAAGAATGCGGCTGAATTAAAAAGCACCATCACTATCCATGAGACTTCCATTGCTGAACTCAATAAACAACTAGAAAACACCAAGAACAATCTGAACTCTGTTACAGAGGAAAAAGACAGCATTTCACTATTAGGGGCAATGGTATCAAAGAGCACCTATAATTTTATCCTTTGGACGGTCATCGCAGGTTTGTTGATGTTGTTGCTATTGTTCATCTATAAATTCAGGAACAGCAATTTCCTTACCCAGGAAGCAAAATCCAAGCTTTCTGATCTTGAGGTGGAATATGAAAACCACAGACGAAGAGCCCTTGAAAGGGAACAGAAGATCAGCAGGCAGCTACAAGATGAAATAAATAAGTATAAAAAAACTAACTAATCCAAAGCTCCTTACGGAGCTTTTTTCTTATGGTAAAGATCATGCAGGCATCAGGAAAGGATCTGCCCAAACTAGTGCCCCTATTCGATCAATACAGAATTTTCTACAAACAAGAGTCCGATCTGGAAGCTGCAGATAGGTTTTTGAAGGATCGTTTCCAAAATCAGGAATGTATGGTATTTCTTGCTGAGTTAGACCAACTAATGGTAGGGTTTACTTTGCTCTACAAATCCTTCTCTTCGGTAGGCATGAGACCTTTCTTTGTACTTAACGATCTATATGTTAGTCCCGACTATCGTCAGAAAGGAATTGGTCGAATGTTGTTGGAACATGCACAGGATTTTTGTAGATCATTAGGTTATAAGGGCCTCGCCCTGGAGACCGCCACGGATAATCCTGCGCAGAAATTATACGAAAAACTGGGTTGGCAAAAGGATAGCCATTGTTTTCATTATTTTTGGCATTCCGACTAATCAAATTGTGTAAAGATGAGAATCGACATCATCACAGTACTGCCCGAATTATTAAAAAGCCCATTTGAGGCCTCCATTTTAAAACGCGCGCAAGAAAAAAACCTGGTAGAGGTCTACCTCCACAATTTGAGGGATTACACTTCCAATACCTATAAGCAAGTAGATGATTATCAATTCGGCGGTGGTGCCGGCATGGTCCTGATGATCGAGCCCATAGATAAGTGCATTAGTAAGCTGAAGTCTGAACGAGATTATGATGAGGTTATTTATATGACTCCTGATGGAGAACAACTCAGCCAAAAGACGGCCAATACGCTTTCATTGTGCCAAAATATCATTATCCTCTGCGGACATTATAAGGGTGTAGACCAGCGGGTTAGAGATGCCTTTATAACAAAAGAAATTACCATTGGTGATTATGTTTTATCCGGTGGCGAATTGGCAGCGGCCGTATTAGCCGACGCTGTAATCAGATTGCTTCCCGGAGTACTTAATGATGAAACCTCTGCGCTGACCGACAGTTTCCAGGACAATCTCCTGGCTCCGCCCGTCTATACCCGACCGGCAGAATACAAAGGAATGAAAGTGCCGGAAGTTTTGACCAGCGGTAATTTTCCCGAAATCGAAAAATGGCGGGAAGATCAGGCCCAAAAGAGAACTCAAGAAAGAAGACCAGACATTTCAGAGAAGTAGGTCTCTATTGAGAAAGCCAGGAATAATAGCCCTGCACCGGGTTAAAAAAGCATTTGAATCACTTGCGGGTTTTTATTTATTGACTATTTTTGCATTCGATTGATTTCAACCTCTGACGAAATACGTGAATGTTGTTTTCGATAAACTGATAAAAATACATTGAGGCCATGGACTCATTAATAGATTTTGTTGAGAACGAATTCGTCCCCAAAAAGGAATTACCGAAATTTTCTGCCGGAGATACTATAACCGTATACTACGAAATTAAAGAAGGTGAAAAGAAGCGTACACAGTTCTTTAAAGGTGTAGTCATCCAACGAAGAGGATCTGGTGCTACTGAGACGTTCACTATTCGCAAAATGTCTGGAACAGTTGGTGTAGAAAGAATCTTTCCGGTTCATATGCCAGCACTTCAAAAAATCGAGATTAACAAAAAAGGAAAAGTGAGAAGAGCAAGGATCTTCTATTTTAGGGAACTTACCGGCAAAAAGGCCAGGATCAAAGAAGTCAGATCCTGAGTTTCCTCCTTACAATAACAAACCCCGGTATTCACCGGGGTTTTTTTTTAATCGCTTATTGTACTTCCTCTTAGTCGGTTCGAAACTCCAATATGGTTTTCCTGATAATTCCGATACAATCTAAGAGTTCATCTTCTGTCATTACCAATGGGGGTGCAAAACGAATAATATTCCCATGGGTAGGCTTTGCCAACAACCCATTACTTTTCAAGGCAATACAAATATCCCAGGCAGTTGAACTATCTTCAGTATCATTAATCACAATGGCATTGAGCAAGCCCCGTCCACGTACAAGAGTTACAAGATCGCTCTGTTTCGCAAGTTTTTCCATCTCCGTTCTAAAAATCTGGCCAAGATGATCTGCATTTTCAGCCAGGTTCTCATCCTTTACGACTT